>CAIKNB010000049.1 GCA_903828685.1 Candidatus Uhrbacteria bacterium
ATGCTGGCCACCAAACTCATCAAGGTCAATGTGCCGGAGCTGGATGTGGAACATACCATCGAGGTGCTCATGGCGCGTTCCGGCCCCATCGAATACCAGAACAAAGTTTTCTTCGCTTATGCGGCTTTGCAGAAAGCTGCTGACTTGGCCGATAAGTTCATCCATGAAAAAGCCGCGCCCGAAAAAGCACTTGAAGTGATTCGCGAAGCTGCGGTGTTGGCGCGCAAGGCGCGCGGCGAACGCACTTTTGTCACGGCTGACGACGTGGCTCAGGTCATCCATGCCAAAACTTCCATCCCAGTGGAGAGCATGACTAAGACCGAAGCCGACAAGGTTTTGAATCTCGAAGCTAATCTGCATAAGCGCGTCATCGGCCAGGAAGAAGCGGTCAAAGCTGTGGCACAAGCGCTCAAGCGCGCGCGGGCGCAACTGCGTGAAGGCAAGCGGCCCATCGCTAACTTTCTGTTCTTGGGACCGACCGGCGTGGGCAAGACTGAACTTTCCAAAGCTTTGGCTGCTGAATATTTCGGCAAGGAAGAAGCTATGGTGCGTTTGGACATGTCTGAGTACCAGGATAAAGCCAGCGTGCCGCGTATGATTGGCGCAGCCGGCGACGAACGCGGCGGTTTGCTTACCGAAGCCGTGCGTCACAATCCTTACACCATCTTGCTCTTGGATGAATTAGAAAAAGCGCATCCCGATATTTTGACGCTCTTCCTGCAGGTCATGGACGACGGCCGCCTGACTGATGGCGTGGGGCGCACCGTGGATTTTACCAACGTCATGCTTATTGCAACTTCAAATGCCGGAACGCCTTTCATCCAAGCTGAGGTGAGCAAAGGCACGCCGCTGGAGCAGATCAGGCGCGGTTTGCTGGAACAAGAGCTTAAAGGCATCTTCCGTCCGGAATTCCTCAACCGTTTTGATGGCGTAATCGTGTTCAAGCCGCTGACCATGGATGACGTGACGCAAATCGCCTGGCTCATGGTGAACGGCATCTCCAAGCGTTTGCTTGAACGCGGCATAACGTTCCGCGCCGATGATGCGGCTGTCGAGGAATTGGCGCAACAAGGATTCGATCCGATGTATGGCGCGAGGCCTTTGCGCCGCGTGATCCAGGAAAAAGTTGATGATGCTTTGGCTGACGTCTTGTTGCGCGGTGAAGTTGGACGCAAAGATACGGTCGTGTTAGAAGTCGGAGGTAAGCTGCGCATCGAAAAAGCGCCGGCGCTGTGAGTTTATGGTCCGGATGACATCCATTGAGTTGACCCTGGGAGCAGCGGCCTTGGCCGCTGTTTTGTCGTGGTTATTGGCTTTTGCCACGCGGCAGCTGGCGTTCAGGCATGGCGCTTTGAGCTATCCGGGCGGACGGCGGCAGCATGAAAAGCCCATGCCGCAATGGGGCGGCCTTGGAATCTTTCTGGCTATCGTGGCGCTGGTCGGCTCTGCAGACGGTTTGGGCCTGCTCACGCAAGCCAATCTTCAGCCGCTGCAAATCACGGGTTTCTTGGTCGGTCTCCTTATCCTGCTCATCGGCGGCTTGTTGGATGACGTGAAGCAGCTCAAAGCCGGCGTGCAGATCATCTTTCCCATATTGGCTGCGCTTGCGGTTATCATGAGCGGCACCGGCATCGTGCAGATTACGCACCCGCTGGCCAAAGGCGGTTGGTCGCTGGTGTGGTGGAGCGGGGAGTTCACGGCTTGGCATTGGCGTCTGTCGTTGCCGTCCGACTTGCTGACTTTTGCCTGGATATTGATCGCGACTTACACCACCAAGATTTTGGACGGCTTGGACGGCTTGGTCGCCGGTTTGGCCGTGATCGGTTCTGGTTTGGTGGCCGCGCTTTCTTCATCCGTAGCGTATTTCCAACCCGCAGTGGCTTTGCTTTCCGGCATCGTGGGCGGTTCATTCCTCGGATTTTTGCCGCACAACAAATTTCCGGCGCGCCAATACTTGGGCGAGGCCGGTTCGCTCATGGCCGGTTTCACTCTGGGCGTGCTAGCCATCCTCTCCAGCGCCAAGATCGCGATTGCATTGGCCGTGCTCGCCATTCCGATTTCCGATCTCATCCTCGTGGTCTTGGGCCGCATTCGGCGCCATGTGCCGTGGTACAAGGGAGACAACACGCATCTGCATTTTCGTTTGCTCCAGGCAGGCGTATCGCATAACGCGGCGGTTTTGCTTTTGTGGGGCGTATCGCTAACGGCCGGCATCTTGGCGTTGAGTTTGCAGACGCGCGGCAAGATTTTTTTGGTCGTGACTTTGATCGTGCTGGCTGCGCTGGGTTCTTTTGCGGCTGACGTAAAAGCCAAACGGCGCAAACCGCAATGAAGAAAATCTATTTTGTCGCTGCGGTTTGCGGCGTGCTGCTTGTCGCGGCCTGTGCCGTCCTGATCCAACCCAAGTCGCAAGCTGCGCAGACTTTTTCCGTCAACGGTCATGTTATCAAACTCGAGATAGCGCGAACCCCGGTTGAATTGGCGCTGGGCTTGGGCGATCGCGCATTTTTGGATCAGGATGCGGGCATGTTGTTTGTCATGCCGCTCCGCGCCAGGCACACGTTTTGGATGAAGGACATGAGATTCCCGCTCGATATCATTTGGCTGGATGAGGATAAAATCGTGGACATGGTGACGCTGCAAGCGCCGACGTCTTCCGATTTTGTTCCCATTTATACTCCGCAGCTTCCGGCGAACCGCGTATTGGAGCTCAACGCGGGCGAGGCGCAAAAACTCGGACTGCAATCCGGCACACAACTCCAATTGCCGGAATAACGGCAAATTCCGCGTCAGGCATTGACGCGAAGCCCTGTTTCGACTAAGGTCGAAAAGTCCTTTTCATTGGAGAATAGACCATGGCAAGAATACTTTTCGCCGACGACAAAATCGCGATCCTCGATGCGCTAGTCGATCTGCTGAAGGAAAACGGCCACGAGGTGCGGACTGCTCCAGATGCCGTGAAATTTTTCAGCCATATCCAGGAGTCAGGGGAATTCGACCTATTGATCTTGGATTATAGTTTTGGCCGCGGCAACCCCACGGGAGTGGAATTGCTGGCCACGCTGCGCAAACAAGAGACGCGACGCGGCAAAACCACGCCGGCCATCATCTTTTCCTGCGAGAGCGCCGATGTCATCGGTGCCGAATGCCGCATGTGCGGCATCAACGAAAACGTCGTGATTTGCGACAAAGACATCAGATCGCTCTTGGCGTGCGTAGACAGGCTGGTGTCCGGGACAAGATGGGAGGGCAAACACGACTAGGATTCTGCCTTCTGGCACCATGTCCACCAACGAGCGCGATAATCGCGCTGACCCTGAACATATGGCGGCAATCGGCCGACTCTGCGTGGTCTAAACTGACGCTACTTCGTGATTAAGCCGGTCCTAACAAGACCGGCCTTATTTTATCCGGCGCAGGTGTTGACAAAGCTGGGGCATTAAGATAATCTCTCGTCACTATGTTTGCAGTCATCAAGACCGGTGGAAAGCAGTATGTCGTCAAGGAAGGCGATGTATTGGATGTGGAAAAGCTTGAAGTCGAAGCGGGTAAGACCGTGGAATTCGAGGCGCTTCTGCTTTCGGATGAGGAAGGCAACGACGTCAAACTCGGCACGCCTGCACTGACTTCCAAAGTCAAAGCCGAAGTGGTTTTGCAGGGCCGCGCCAAGAAGGTAGAAGTCGTGAAGTACAAGGCCAAGTCCAAGTACCGCCGCCGCGTCGGCCACCGCCAACCTTTCACCAAAGTCAAAATCACGAAACTCGCGTAACCCGCGAGTTTTGGTTTTTAGCGGACTTGCGGCGCGGCGCATCTGATGGGAGAATGCTTGCGTTATGGCCAATATCCAAAGCTTTGAGCAGCTGGCAAAAACCGATACGGGCAGCGCCGGAGGCAAGGGCGCATCTTTAGGCGAGATGACGCAAGCTGGTATTCCGGTGCCGCCGGGTTTTGTGGTTTTGGCTTCGGCTTTCGATATGTTCCTGGCCGAGACGGATTTGGCGCAAGAAGTCGCGGCACAGCTCGATAAGGTCAACTATGACGACGTCTCGTCAGTCGAGAGAGCTTCTCGCGTCATCCATGATTTGATCCATGACGCCAAGTTCCCGTCAGACATCGAAGAAGAGATCAAAAAAGCATTCAAAAATCTTGGCGCAGAGTTCGTGGCCGTTCGGTCATCAGCCACGGCCGAGGATTCGTCGGTCGCGAGCTGGGCCGGGGAGCTGGAAAGCTATCTCAACACCACCGAGGCCACGTTGCTCGACAACGTCAAAAAATGCTGGGCCTCACTCTTCACGCCGAGAGCGATTGTCTATCGTAACGAAAAGGGGATGCTGGATACGCATGTGTCCGTGGCTGTCGTGATCCAAAAGATGGTGCAGTCAGAAGTCGCGGGCATTACGTTCACGGTCCATCCGGTCACCAAAGACATCAATCAAATGATTATCGAAGCGTGTTGGGGCTTGGGCGAATTTATCGTGGGCGGCCGCGTGACGCCGGATTCGTACGTCGTGGGTAAGCGTGACGGCACACTCATCGACGTCAATGTTTCGGAACAGGATAAGATGCTCGCGCGCGGATCGTCGGGCAATGACGATATTGAAGTCTTGGCGGAAAAGAAAGCCACACAAAAACTCACCAGCGCTCAAATCAAAGAGCTCGGCGACATCTGCATCGCGATCGAAAAGCATTACGGCTTTCCGTGCGATATCGAGTGGGCCATGGAAGGTGGGAAGTTTTTCATCGTTCAATCAAGACCGATAACCACGTTATGATCTCTCCAGGACTTTTTGCTTACATCAAATCGCAAAAGTGGTTCTTCGGCGTGCGTGCAGATGCATCGCTGTTGTTTTATTCGTCCAAGCAAGACGGTGTGCGTAAATACGTCAAAGGCATGCAGGGCATAGATTGGGCCGAGACCATGCTCGTGCCCGTGGATGGCCAGCCGGTTCGCGCCATCAATGTTGAACAGGCCAAAGCGTTCCACGAAGTCAGTCGCAAAAAAGTTTTGGAGAATCCGCAAATCCTAGCAGACCGCATCAAAGAAAACGATGCATTGTGGTTGCGCATCGCGCGCGAGTGCGAGGCTCTGGATCAGGCTGTGAAAGCTGGTGATGAAACTGCTGCCTGCCAAGCCTTCAAGACAGTCGCTGAATCATATGCGCTCCACGGCGTACACTTCATCACAATTTTTTCACTGGGTTTGAAGTTGACTGAAGCCGCGAAAACCTCGGAATCAGAAGGGCCTTTGGCTTTGCATGACCGTTGGCGCAATGAAGTTGCGCTCAAGGAAGAATTAATGGGGGAGTGCTGGTACGACTTTTTAGTTTACATGGCGCAGCGGCGCGAGGTTGCATCAACTGCTTTGGATCTGATGCGTTTTCTTTCGTTATCCGAAGTCTTTGCTTGGTTGGATGGACAGGCACTGGATGCGGATGCGCTAGTCAGCTCGCGCATGCAACAAGGTTTTGTGTATCTTGATTTGCATGAGGAGCGCGGCGTGATTGATGACGCAGCTTTCATCGCTCAAATCAGCGCGCGATTCGCAGCGCAGGACGCAATGTCTGACGACAGCGCAGAGCTCAAAGGCCAGACTGCGTTTTCGAACGGCGCGGTCGTCACAGGTAAGGTTGCGGTCATCAAAGCAAAAGAAGAACTCGCAGAAAAAGCTAAAGATATCACAGGCAATATCTTGGTTGCCGTGCAGACCACGCCGCATTACATACCGTATCTCAAAGGCGTGAAAGCTATTGTCACAGACGAAGGCGGAATCACTTGTCACGCAGCCATAGTCTCGCGCGAGATGCAAATCCCGTGCGTAGTGGGAACCAAAAATGCGACAAAAATATTGAAAGACGGAGACGAAGTAGAAGTTGATGCCGAAAACGGCATAGTCAGACTGCTGATAAGCGTCTGATTACGCTTTGCGTCTGTTCTTCAGCGCGTCGGCGATGGTGCTTCCGTCAGCGTATTCGATTTGCGCTCCGTTCTGCAAGCCGCGCGCAAGCCGCGTCACATTGAGGTCGGGGTAGGCGCCTAGCTGTTTCATCAAGAATAGCGCCGTGGTGTCGCCGAGCACATCCGGGTCCAGGGCCAGGATGACTTCTTTGATTTGGTTGTCGGGTGCCGACAGGCGTCTGAGCAAGCCTGCGATGTTCAAGATTTCCGGTGTGACGCCTTCGATGGGATCAAGCAGGCCGCCCAGGACATGATAGCGTCCCTTGAATGCGCCTGATTCATCTATCACGCGGATGTCTTGGTTGGTGCTCACTACGCACAGCATTGAGGGATCACGGCGCGAGTCCGTGCAGATGGGGCAGCCGGAAGAGTCGCCCCAAGCGCCGCACACCGAACACTTCTTCACTCCGTTAGCCAGCGCATCGAGCGAGCGCGCAAAGCGCAACACAAAATCTCGAGGCTGGGATGCCAACCAGTAGGCATAGCGCAAAGCCGCGCGCGGCCCCACGCCGGGCAAGCCGTCGAAAGCCGCGGCTGCGTCATGGATGGGTTGCGGAGTGGAAGGCATGAGGAATTATTTTCCCATCAAATCTTTGAGGTCATTGGCCAAATCCAGCCCGCCTGATTCCTTGAGTTTGGCTGCCATGATTTTTTGGATCTTGGTCATGCCGTCGTTGAACGCCTCGCGCAGCATGTCTTCGAGTTTTGCTTTATCTGCCATGACCGAGGGGTCGATGCTCACGGATTGGCAATGCTGGTTGCCGTCGAGCGTGACTTTGACCTTGCCCCAACCGCCAGCGCCTTCGGCTTTTTCGTTGGCCAGTTCGGTCTGGATATGTTTGGCTTTACTGCGCAAATCCTTGAATTGTTTGAGTTTGGAAAACATAGTCCCATAAGGTTACAGAATTGTCTGGAATTCGTACAGATGGTGCTGATTGACCGAACCCGGAACATATGGTACGTAAGTCTGGCACTTTCGAAAGGAATAAATCATGGAACAAGAAACGTTGGAGATCGAACGGCGCTGGGTCGTGTACGGGCTGACGCCTGAAATGTTCGAGGGCCCGGGCGAGCGTTTCATCCAAGGCTATTACCAGGATGAAGAGAAGCAGCCGTGTCGTGTGCGCATCATCAATGCCGCCAAGGCCGTCAAAGGGCGCAAGGTCGGACGCGGTCGGACGCGGTCGGACGCGACAGCAGTTTGAGGAAGAGATTGACCTGGCCGAAGGACGCAAGCTGATCGAAGGCGTGCCCAGGATCGAAAAAGTCCGCTTCAAGCGTGACGGTTGGGAAATCGACTTTCTCAAGGGCGCGTACAATGGCATGATTTTGGCGGAAAAGGAGATGGCTTCGGAAGACGAAGCCGTGAGCCTGCCGCCGTGGATACCGCAGGGTATCGAAGTGTCCGAGTGGCTGGATAACGGCGACCTTGCACTCATCGACTACGACCTTGCAAACATAGGCGAAACGGATACTCCAATCGGCAATTATGCCAAGTCTTTGCCTCGCGTGGTCCTGCTGGGTGCATCGCGCCAGAGTGCGCTCGAGACATTGGGCCGCAGACTCGCAGGCGCACTTGTGGTTCCGGAATTGACCTTGCAAGAGACTTTCTTCTGTCGCGGCTGGCTGCAACAGCGTTATGTCCAATTCGCGGACGACGCGGCACACGCCAGCGGCGCTAAGTTTTTGCTCACCAGCGCCGGATCACTGCGTGATTTTTGTGCGCTAGCAGCGCCCTTGAATGCCTGGTCCGTCACATCCGGATTGCTTGATGTAAGGACGTCTGAATACGTGTCCTTGCCTCTGCGTCAGGGAATGATGATGATAATGTTGGACGCTAAGAGCTTGTCGGCACTCAGACTCTGCCAGAAGAGCGCTCTCGGCGTTAGCAGTTCGCATGACCAAGACGCTTCCGAAGAGCTTGAGCAGGGTGCGTACTTCGTGCCACGCGACAGAATCATGACCGACGATATGTTCGTCTGGGCCGTCCAGGAGATCCTCAAGACTGCGAGGCCGTGATGGTACGTCATGTTCAAGACGCCATTAATCCGAAGTTCGTCAGCATCTTCATTGTTTTGAGCGAGTTCCTTCTGTACGCCTGGTTCACTCAACGGAAACACCGAAGCCCGCTGATGAAAAACAAAATCTTCCTGACCTTGTTGTGCTGGTTCATGACGTATGAGATGGTTGGGTTCACCAGTAGAGCAGTCCGGAATCACGATTACTGGTTATTCTGTCTCGGGCTCGCGCTCGTGGTGAACACGGCGGCCATTATCATGAAAGAGTGCTTACGAATCTTTAAGCGCAGCTAGATCTTAACTGGATTTGGTAGCGTGAAGATTCTTCTGACTCAAAGCCCCGGGCAATGTGCTCGGGGTTGATTTTTTTTAAAACGGCGTGCCTGGCGGGGGAGTCGAGGTGATGGGGGAGTTCGGATCAAATTTCGGGGCTTCGATTTTGGGCGCGCCGCCGGCTGGTGCCAGCTGGTTGCCGCTGTATTGTGGTTTCTTGGCCAGGTTCTTGAAGTTGGCGCGCGAGTCATCGAAGAATAGCGTGACCATGCCGGTGGGGCCGTTGCGGTGTTTGGCCACGTGGATTTCGGCCAGATGGCGTTCGTCCGGCGACAAATCTTCGGTGCGATAGTTTTTGTCCGCGGCTTTGCGGTAGATGAACATGACGATGTCGGCGTCTTGCTCGATGGAACCTGATTCGCGCAAGTGTGCCAGGCGCGGGATGGCTGGCTTTTGCAGTTCCACGGCGCGCGCCAGCTGGGAAAGCGCCAGCACCGGAATGTTGAGTTCGCGCGCGATGGATTTGAGGCCGCGCGTGATCTCCGAAATTTCCTGCACGCGATTATCGTTGCCGTTGCCTGAATGCGATTCCATGAGTTGCAGATAGTCGATGACCAGGAGCCCCAAGCCTTTTTCCATCTGCAATCTGCGCGCCTTGGTGCGGATTTCCATGATGGTGGAGCTGGCCGAGTCGTCGATGAAAATCGGCGCTTCGGAAAGCACGCCTAGAGCATGTCCGATGCGCGAAAAATCGTCGTTGTCGCCGGCGTCGGAAAGGTGACCGGTGCGCATGCTCCACAAGTTTACGTTGGCTTCGGCGCAGAGCAAACGATCCACGAGCTGTTCCTTGCTCATTTCAAGCGAGAATAAGCCGACCGGGACTTTGCCTTTGACTGCGGCGTGGCGCGCGATATCCAGAGCTAAAGCCGTTTTTCCGACAGACGGGCGCGCGGCCAAGATCACTAAATCGCTTTTTTGCAATCCGCCCAGAAGGTTATCGAGATCGGCATAACCCGTGGCCGTGCCGCGCAGTTTGCCTTTTTCGCGGTGCAGTTCGTCTATACGTTCGAAGGCGCCGTCCAAGATGTTTTGGATGGGCGTGAACGAAGTCTTGAGGAATTTTTGCGAGACGTTGAATAGCCGCTGTTCAGCTTGATCCAGCAACTGCTCCACGTCTTCGGCTTGTTCAAAACCCAAACGCGAAATGTCTCCAGCAGCATTGATGAGCCGGCGCAGCGTGGCCTTCTTTTGCACGATGTTGGCGTAATGCACCACGTGGCTGGCCGTGGGCACGGTATTGGAGAGCTCGATGATGTAGGCGCGTCCGCCGACTTGTTCCAGTTCGTTCTTTTCCTGCAAGCGATTGGAGAGCGAGAGCAGATCGATAGGTTCGTGCTTGCGAAACAGATCCAGCATGGCTTCGAAGATGCGGCGATGCTTGTCCACGTAAAAGTCCTCGGCGCTGACTTGGTCGCCGACTTTTATGATGGCGTCCTTGTCCAGTAACAAAGAGCCTAGGAGCGACTGCTCGGCTTCTTTGTTCTGCGGCGGTATTTTTTGGAGGTCTTCCATATCGGCAAAACCGTATCGCGTCGCGAGCTTTGGCGCAAGATGACAGCTTGGGGAAATTCGGGGGATGAAAGCGTGCTATACTTGAGGACGATGGAAAATCAGTCAAAAGCCTTTAGAAAAGCCACTTATGCCATGATCGGCACCATCGTGGGAGCCGGGACTTTCGCTTTGCCCGCGGCTTTGCGCAGCATGGGTCTCCTGGCCGGCAGTTTGGCGTACTGGTGCATCGCGCTTGTGGTGCTGGCCACGGATTTGATTTATGTGGATGTTGTGCTGCACAGCCGCAGTATGGGGCATAAGAGATTCCCGGGATATGCGGGCGCGGCTTTTGGCCACGGGGCTAAGATTTTGGCCTATGTCACCGTATGGGCGCAGACCATGGGCGCATGTCTGGCTTATCTCGTGTTGGGCGGAGAGTTTTTGGCGTTGCTGGCCAAGCACCTGGGTTTGCCTGTGCAGACCGTACTGTGGCAACTGTTGTTCTGGGCTGCGGGCGCGGCGGTGGTTTTTGTCGGATTGAAACTCGTGGCGCGCGTTGAATCCTGGATGACGCTGGGTAAGATTCTGCTCATATTGTTGTGCGTGGCGTGGTTCGCATGGCGCTCGGACGGCACTTTGTTCTACAGCGCGCATTGGACCGCCGTCATGCCGCTTATCGGCGTATTCCTTTTTTCTTTGTCGGGTTGGGCGGTTGTCCCCGAAGTGGCGGAGCTGTGCGGCAAGGACAAGCGGCGCACACAGCTGGCTGTGGCTTGGGGCGCGCTCATCTCATCCATGCTCATGTGGCTGTTCGGTGTGTTTGTTTATGCTGCTCTGGATGTCACGCTCGCCGCGAATTCGGTTGATTATTCGTCCAGCATGCCGGGTTGGCTCTTCTGGCTTATCCCGTTGGTGGGATTCCTGGCCGTGGCTACGCCATTCATCACTTTGAGCCAAGATTTTAAAGCCACGCTGCATCTGGACGCAGGTTTATCCAAGCATGCGGCTTGGGCTGTGACCTTGGGCGGTCCGCTCATCCTGCTTATTTTGACTTCGCGCAACTTCCTTTCCACTGTTGATTTCGTGGGCGGGATCGTGACTTCGCTTAACGCCGTGTTCCTGTGCGCCGTAGCCATCCAGCTCATGCGGCACGACAAGAACGCGAGCCGATTGTGGCGCAGCGCCGTGCCGTTGGTTTGCGCCGCAGCCTACGCTTTGGTTTTCGTGTGGAAAGTCTTGCGCTTTTGAGCTATACTTAATCAAAATATGTGGTTTCGCTATTTCGCCATCTCGCTCCTAAAATGGATTTTCCTGATTTTTTTCCAGCTCTTGCTGATGTCTTTCATTTTACCGTCTACCATCAGCAGTACGGCTTTGGCTTGGGTTATTTGGATTACGGTAATTTGTTTTGCCTTCGCTTTCGCTTGCTGGGCTTTTGCTAAGCAAGTGCCAGGCTGGAAAGACGTCCTTAAACTGATTGGCGTCTGGCTCGTGGTCAGTCTGATCCTGCAGAACGCGTTTGAGATGTTTTTCATGGGCCGTATGTTGTTTGTCTTGCGCAGTCCGGAATTGTTTTTTTCTTTTGAATTGGAAATAGTAGCCATAATCCTCGCCGCTGTTGCCGTGCGGCGCTATAAAAAGACAAAAAAACTCGCCGAAGGCATAGCGGCGTAGGGGAATTGGGGGAAGAAGAAGCTAGCAGCTAAGAAGAAGGTAAAGTTTTGGCCAAGGTCAAAACGTTTTTGAGCAGCATGGCGATGGTCATGGGACCAAC
>CAIKNB010000050.1 GCA_903828685.1 Candidatus Uhrbacteria bacterium
CAAGGTCCGAGCAGAATGACAATGTAAGACCAAAAGTTATTCCACATGGCTCGTGGATGCAGTCCGAAAGGCCAGCCCACGGTTTGGAACGCAGCGCCCGCAGCCGAACCCTGCGATATAACCGGATCATGCAAAAAATATCCGACTACCCAAGGCGAGCCATAAGTCTTCCACGCCATGATAAATGCGAATATCGGCAAGATGGCGGCCGCGACAAAAAAGCTTATCCAATCCAACGCTTTGGTTTTGGCTTGCTGTGCCTCTTGCGCCGTAAGATAAGCAGCCGCGAGCCAGGCCGCGAGCCAGGCCGCTTCGGTCGGACGTATGGCCACGGCGGCGCCAACCAATATCCCGGCTACCACAGTGCGCGGCAATGTGCGCTTTTCCCAAATCAAGTAAGCCGACCATAATCCTAAACAGGTGACGATGAGATTCGGAAACAGTCCGCGATTGGCGTAAAGGATGACCGTGGGAAAAGTCAGCCAGGTAGCCATGGTGGCCAGCTGTCCTGTAAAACCCAAACGCCGCGTGAAGCGCCACAAAGGATAGATGGCGCTCAAAGCCAAAAGCGGTGTGAAAAATAGCAGGGCATAATCGCCGAACAAGCGCCACAATGATCCGAAGAGTAAAGGCGAGCCGAGGAATCCCACCGGAACCAACGCCGCGCCCTGCGTCACCAAGCTGCGCGGATGCAACCACGGATATTGCTTGAGGAGTTGATCTTCCAAACGCAAAGTCCCATAGCTGCCGAATTGACGGGCAGCCACGGCTACAGCCGTCTCATCCGGACTCAAGTATGTCTGAAGCCTTAAACTGGGTATAAGCAGGAACAAAAAGCCGAAAAATATGGCCAAAAAAACCGCTCCGGCGTATTTAAACCAACCTTTCTTCATGCCTGACATATTAACACATCTAACGCCAACAACGGCAATTGCGCCACAGCAGGGCTTAAGCTGGATATTACGCGTCGAATATGCTATTTTTCCGCCTATGGAGACCTTGCGGAAATCCTTTATTTTAGTTGTCATTCTCCTGACGGCGTTTCCCTGGCAGGCAATTCCAGCGGCGCATGCCCAGGACATACAGCTTGATCCGGGTTTTGATCCGAATCGCATCCTTGAGGATGACGATATTTTTGACGTGACCGGGATGTCCTATGACCATATGGTGTCATTCTTGCGCAGCAAAGGCACTTTAGCTGATTACCGCACTGCCGACATCGACGGCGTACCCAAAACCGTGCCGGAAATAATCTGGCGCGTGGCCAATTCCTACAAACTCAATCCCAAATATCTGCTGGCGTTGATCCAAAAGGAGCAATCGCTGGTCGAGGATCCGCATCCCACGCAAAAGCAATTCGACTGGGCCGCGGGTTATGGCGTATGCGATTCTTGCAGCATGAGCGATCCGAGCATCCTGCAGTTCAAGGGCTTCGCTTCGCAGCTCGAATGGGCAGCCAAACAGCATCGCGAAAAATATCTGATGCAGATCTTGGTCACGGGCAAAACCAAAGCCGGCAAAGCTCCAGGGCTGTCTTTCAACGTTGATGGAGAAACTGTGACGCCGGTGAACAACGCCACGGCCATGCTCTATACCTACACGCCGCATCTGCATGGCAACCTCAACCTCTGGCGCATCTGGCGACGCTGGTTCAGCGTGGTGTTCCCCGAAGGCACGGTGGTGCGCGGCGATCCGTCCGGCACGACTTACCTCATCCGCCTGGGGCAAAAACGTCCTTTTGCCTCGCGCTATGTAATGGAGTCCATGGTTGATCCAAATAAGATCGTCACCGAATCTGACACCGAGCTTTCGGCTTATCCCGACGGCCCGACCATCCAATTCCCCGAATACGCCTTGCTGCGCGATCCGGAAAAGCGCATCTGGCTGCTGACCGATCAAGGACGCCGCCAGATCATGGACATGAAGACCTTCCGCAAGTTCGGCTTTAACGAGGACGAAATTATGGACGTGCAGGATGCTGATTTGACCGATTATCCGATCAGCACGCCCATCAATTCCAAAACCGAATTTCCGCAAGGCGTGGTGTTGCAGAACAAGGTGGACAAGACCTACTGGTACGTGGACGACGACACGCGCAACCTCATCCCGGACAAAGTCTTCCTGACTCTGTACTTCCGCGGACGCAACATCAAAAAAGTCTCGCCAGTGACCTTGAGCAAATACAAGATCGGCGACATCTATACTTTCCATGACGCGGAACTCATGCGCGGCGTGAAATCCAGCGCAGTCAGCGTGGTGCAAGACGGCAAACTGCGGCCCATACCCAGCGCCGACGTATTCGAGACCTTGGGCTGGAAGTGGTCCAATGTGGTGACTGTACCCGACAAGGTGCTTTCGGCGTATCCTGTAGGCGATCCGTTCACACTGGAATCCATGGCCAGCAGCACTACGGACGGTTCTTCGACTTCAACCCCATCTTTGTTAACCCAGCAATAATATGATCGTTTTCGCCGCAATCGTCCCCCATTCTCCGCTGCTTGTGCCGTCCATCGGCAAAGAGCATCGCGATAAGCTGTCTGCCACGCTCGCCGCCATCGCCGAGATCGAACAAGCCATCTATTTGGCCAAGGCCGACACCCTGTGCATCATTGCGCCGCACGGCAGCCGCTATCCTGACGCTTTTTCCATCAACCTATCGCAAAAATACTCGGCAACTTCAAAGCTTTCGGGGATTTTTCCACCACGGTCGCGGCCAAAAGCGACTTCTTGGTCATCGATCACTTGCAGCGCAAATTACGCGAGGAGAACGTGCCCTTCACCCTGACTTCGAACGATGACCTGGATTATAGCTTCGCCGTGCCCATCCTGATGCTGACCACACATCTGCAAAACTGGAAGCTTATCCCGGTCTCGCCTTCCATGCATGACGGCAAGACGCATTTCGAATTCGGCCAACAGCTCAAGCGCGTGCTGCACGCCGAAGACCACCGCATCGCAGTCATCGCCAGCGCTGATTTGTCGCACAAGCTCACCAAAGATTCGCCGGGCGGCGCATCCGAAGAAGGGCCGAAATTCGACGCAGCCATCTTGGAGAACGCCGTGGCCAACAAACCCGAGCCGCTCTTCGCTTTGCCGAGCGAGATAATAGAAAACGCCAGCCAGTGCGGTTACCGCCCCATTATGACGCTCCTGGGCACGCTAAGCGAAATCAATTTGACCTCCAAGCAGTTGTGCTACGAAACGCCGTTCGGCGTCGGCTATCTCACGGCGCGGTACGACATCGTTTAAAGTCCATGCCTTTCGTCACCGTGGTTCCGGCCATCCGCACCGTTCCCGGCGTGGAGGAGTTTGATTACGCGGTGGACCAAGATTCAACGCTCGCGGTCGGCGATCTGTTGCGCGTGCCTTTCCGCAAACGCAGCATTCCGGCGCTGGTGGTCAAAGTTTCTGATCAGAGCAGCGTGGCTGAAAAAGCCGTGCGGCTGGAAAATCCCGAGCCGCTGTTGCACCTGGGAGCCGAAGCTGCGCAGTTCTTGCGATCTGCATCGCGCCGCGCCTTCACTTCCGCGCCGTCGGTCTTACTTTCCTGGTTGCGCAAGATTCCCAAAAGAGCCAAACCAACTGAACCTGCAACGCTCGCTGCCGGACAAGCCGCGCTTGTCTTCGGCCAACGCGAAATCCGTGCACTCGTGGATTTGCGCCACGGCGTCAACAGCTTGATCAAGACGGCAAAAAAGCGCCCGGGAAGGACGCTGGTCCTATGCCCCTGGAAAAATTCGGCCGCGTCGTTGGCGCAAGAGTTGGATTGCCCGGTCCTACACTCGGCGATTGCGGATAAAGCCGCCTGGGACACGGTGAGCGGCTTCATCAACGGCAAGCTTCCGACATTAGTCGCCACGAAACTTGGCGCCTGGCTCGCGTGCTTTGCCGACACGGTGTTGCTCGAAGAACCGGAAAACGACGACTTTAAACAAGATGAACTGTCTCCGCGCTTTGATGCGCGCTGGTACCTCAAGCAGATTTTCGAGAACCGCAACCTGCCCATGAAGCCCGGCTGTGGCTGGCTGCCGCACGACTGGTTGTTTGGCGACGCGG
>CAIKNB010000051.1 GCA_903828685.1 Candidatus Uhrbacteria bacterium
CGAAGTTCTTCCACAAAGAATAGCTCGGCGAAGCCGTGGAGAGCAGGCAGATCTTGCCTGGCGAAGTATTGGCATACGCGAACTTCACGGCGTCTTCCATAGTTGAAGCCGTTAACGTTTTAATCTTTGAACCTTGCGCTGCGAGTTCCTGTTCAATCCTCTTACCTGTATCCGGGAACAGCACTGCATTACGAACACCGATTTGCTTCATTGTTTCCACGAGACCGGAAAAATCATATCCGCGATCTGTGCCGCCGAGGAATATCGTGTCCACGTCTTTCAAGGTCTGAAGCGCGAAAATCGTTGGCTCTGGCGCTGTGGCAATAGCGTCGTCGTAAAACCTGATTCCCTTTAATTCGCCGACCAAGGTCAGCCGGTGCGGCAGAGGCTGAAAGCTCTCGACAGCGGCTTGCGCGACAGAAATCGGAATGCCGAAAATCGAAGCCACAGACAAAGCGCCGCGGATGTTTTCCAGGTTATGTTCCCCTTCCAGATTGATGTGCGAGACGTCGAATGGGATGCGCTCGAGATATGGCAAAGACTTAGCAGAGGTTGTCGAACCCAATGCCGCGAGTTCGGAATAAGCCGGATTAAAGACGTAGAAATCCTGATCAGTGGCTTTGACAATGATGCGCGCCTTGGCCTCAAAATAATTCTCAAAGCTTCCGTGGTGATCCAGATGCTCATGGAAGATGCTGGTGATGACCGAGACGTGCGGTGAGTATTCGATATCTTCCAGTTGGTAACTGGAAAGTTCCATAACAAAAATCTCTTCCGGATCCACGGGTTCGAGCAGAACGTCCAGCGCCGGGTTGCCGATGTTGCCGATGAGCCGCGTCTTGAAACCCGCTTGTTTGAGGATAGCGTGAATCAACGCCGAAGTCGTGCTCTTGCCTTTGGAGCCAGTGATGCCAATGATCTTATTCGACACGTTCCCGAAAAACAGATTGGTGCCCGTGGTATGCGGCACCGTGATTTTTGAGAGCGGAATGCCCGGAGTCTTGATCACGATATCGCAATCTTTTTGTTTATCCAGATAGTCCGTGCCTTGGGATTGGTCAGCTATTCGAATGTCAGGATTATTGAGTTTGGCACGCAAAAAACGCTCGGTTGACTTGCCTTCTTTGCCGTAGCCCAAGATCAGGATGCGTTTACCTTTGAGTTCTTCAACCTTCATATATATGGCGGAACTCCTCGGGCAAAGAAGAAGTGTCATGAGCTTCTAGGACCCGCTGCTCCAAACCGGAAAAATCCTGGACCGTCAGCTCGGTTTCTTGATTAAAATAATTCATGACCGCAGTGCCCGCAAAATCTCCGCGAGCAGAAGCCTTGTGCATTGCGACCGTGGTTTCTTCCGGCGTGCCCACGCATTCAAATGGTTTGAAGCCTTCCTTGCCCAAGAGCGATTTGAAAAGCGGAAGTAACGCCGCATCCGCATACAGGTCCTTGCCGAAGATTTCTACAACTGTTTTCTTATCCAAGAATGCAGACAGCATGGCGAATACGAATGCGCACTTGGGGCACGCGCCGCACCAATATGCTCCGCGGTCAGTCTTAGGCCGTGTGGAAGCGATGACAAAATTTCTGTTGCAACTGGAGAAGGTTTGAAAATATTTCGGGTAACGGACGAATCGTTCTACGATCCGCATTTCTGACAGCGGACGCAACAACGAAAACGGAATGACTTTCGGCGTAATGTATGTTCGGACGTAATCTCGTACCAGGGATTCGAACTCCCCTGATTTGCTCCATTGATGGTTGATGTTTTGCCCCAAGTATTCCACGTTGCCCTGGTTGGAGCTCTGCTCATTGGAAAATACTACGTAACCGCAGCCTTGGAGAGCAGCCAGCAAAACGCCAGCAAAATGATAAACAGCCGTAATGGGGATATGACCGTTGAACACCTCAGCGCCGCGTGAGAGTTCAATCATTTTTTCATCCAGTTTCCTTTGAATAACTAGTGGGTTCTTTCCGACCACCACGGCAGTCTGCTTTTGTATCAAAGATGTGCCCAAAGTGAACAAATCAAAATCAATTCCGTGTTCACGCAACAATTCGATGGTCACTAACGAGTCTTTCCCTCCGCCCAAAGGAACCAGACATCTCGATGGATCCCGGGTCTCGTCCCGGTGGACACCGGGACTCGCCTGGGATGACAGATTACCGCTTGGGAATTTCACCAACCCACGAAAATCAAGCTGATTACGATAGAAGAACTCGCCTAAACCCTTGGTGTATATCGTGTTCCAGAACTCTGCCTGCTGCGCGTCCAGTGAGAAGTTTCTGATCTCGATCATTGGAGCGCAGTGCATCTTCCAATAGCTCAAACCCAGTACAAGAAGCAAGCTTTGCAGACACGCTTCCAAGACTTCTGGCGTCAAGCCTTCCCAAGCTTGTGCATTGACTGGGAATGTCAAAATTTCGTTGAACGCCAGGCTCTCCCCTGTCTCAAGTTCCACGGAATACGAAAAATGGATCGTGCTAGTAGCACGGTCCAATGCATAAGATTCAAAAATGAATTTGTTGGCCTTTGGCATACGCAACCCTAAGCGGACATCTGGATTCTGTTTCGTAATTCTGCGATGTGCTCGTTCAGGGACTGGACATTACGCGCTTCTATATTCAACCGCAACAGCGGCTCAGTGTTGGACGCGCGCACATTGAACCACCAGTCCTGGTCAGGTTTGTTGGCATTGCGGAACTCTATGCGGATGCCGTCCAGGTCTGAGACAAGCGATGAACCCAAGACGTATGCTTCACGCAACTTGGCGATGACGCCAACTTTATCTTTGACCTCGAAGTTCATTTCCTCAGAATGCGCATAGCGCCGCAAAGGCTGCCAAGCTTGGGACATGCTCTTGCCTGTGGCCGCCAAGCGTTTAAGCACCAAAAGCATAGCTAAATCGCTGCATTCGCAATTCCAAACCTGACTGAAATACAGATGCATGGAAAGCTCGCCCGCAAACACTGCACCTGACTGTCGCATGGCTTGTTTGATGAGTGCGTGACCCACGCGGCACATCTCGGACAAGCCTCCGGCTTCTTTAACGGCTTCAGGTACGGTCCAAGATGAACGCACGTCGTAGAGAACTTTGCCGCGCGGCGCATCTTGTAAAGCCAACTGCGCCAGGAATGCGGTCATGAGGTCGCCAGGAACGGGCGTACCCGTCTCATCCACAAAACCCACGCGGTCCGCATCACCGTCAAACGCCACGCCTAAAGCACACTTTTCGCGCTGGATGGTTTCGATGAGATGGGAAAGCGTCTCGACTTTGAGCGGATTGGCTTCGTGGTTGGGGAAAGTGCCGTCAGGATCGAAATACAAAGGCACGGCATCCAACCACGGAAGCTTGGAAAGCAGACGGGGCAGTACGGCTCCGGCCATGCCATTGCCCGCATCTATGGCGACTTTTATCTTGGGCATAGAGGTCGGCAATCCGGCCAGGTTAATGACCATGTCCACATATCTTTCTAACGCCGTATTGTCGTCCATGACCGTACCTAGACGCTGCGCCGCCACGGTCTTTTCGGCCAGGAACGCATCGCGCAACTCTTCCATGCCGCTTCCCTCTCCCACGGGCAGGCAGTCGCCGCGGATAATCTTGAAGCCGTTATATTTTCCGGGATTGTGCGAGGCTGTGACCATGATGCCCAAATCAAAAGGCTGGGCCGCCTGCGCCAGGCCGACTAACGCGTAAAACATGGGCGTGGAACACAGACCTACGCGCACAACATCCACGCCTGCCGAAGTCAGTCCCTGGATGAGCGATGACTCCAGCGCCGGCGAGGTCATGCGCATGTCGCGGCCCACCAAAACGCGCCGCGGCTTGAACTGTGCCGTCAACGCTTGGCCCAGGCGCCGGGCGAAGTTGTTATTGACCTGTTCCGGCGCTAAACCCCGGATATCGTAGGCCTTGAAAATCGAGCTTAAGTCGGGTTCCATAATGTCTGGACATTAATGCGTATTTTCGCTATATTTTGAGCATTGCTTAGCGTAGCATTTTATCCTTAATTTAACCATAAATTTATGTGGATGTGGATTCTCCTCATTGTCGTCGTATTAGCGCTCTGGCTGGTGTTGACCTACAACGGTCTAGTCACGCTCAAGAACCGTACTGACGAAGCCTGGTCGGATATCGACGTGCAGCTCAAACGCCGCTATGACCTGATCCCCAACTTGGTGGAGACGGTCAAAGGTTATGCCGCGCACGAATCGCAGACCTTCGAAAAAGTAGTGCAAGCGCGCAATGCAGCCATGGGCGCCCAGAGCATGGCTGACAAAGCCGTGGCCGAGAACCAACTCTCGCAGACGCTCAAGAGCATCTTTGCGCTGTCCGAAGCTTATCCCGAACTCAAAGCCAACCAAAACTTTCTGCAGCTGCAGCAGGATCTGACCGATACCGAAGACAAGATCCAGGCCGCGCGCCGCTTTTACAACGGCAACGTGCGCGACTTCAACATCAAGCTTCAAGTCTTCCCCACTAATCTGTTCGGCAATTCTTTAGGCTTCAAGGCGCGCGAATTCTTTGAGGTCGCCGAAGCCGAAAAAGCCGCTCCGCAAGTCAAATTCTAAGACATGTATTCGCAGATCGATTCCAATCGGCGCAAATCGTGGCTGCTGATTTTCATCTTCATTGGCTTGCTGGCTTGCGCCGGTTGGGTTTACGGTTATGTTTTGACTGACGCCGGACCGGGCGGCCTGATTTTTGCCTTGTGCATCTCGGTGGGCATGACGCTCATCTCGTGGTTCGCGGGCGACCGCATCGCGCTCTCCACCTCCGGCGCCGTGGAACTCACGGATCGCGCGCAATTCCCCACCCTGTGGAACGTGGTGGAGAACCTTTCGATTGCTGACGGGTTACCCATGCCGCGCGTCTATATTATCGAAGACGATTCGCCCAATGCTTTTGCCACGGGCCGCGATCCCCAGCGCGCTTCCATCGCCGTGACTACAGGTTTGCTATTGCGCCTGCAACGCACGGAACTCGAAGGCGTGATCGCGCATGAGATGTCGCATGTTAAAAACCTGGATATCCGGTTCATGATGCTGGTCGCGGTCCTAGTCGGCACCTTGACCCTGATCGGCAACTGGTTTTTGCGTTTCGGCTTTTTCGGCGGGCGGCGCTCTCGTGACCGTGACGGCATCGGAACCATCCTAGGCATAGTGGGAATAATTTTCTTGATCCTCTCCCCGCTCATCGGACAGCTCATCAAACTCGCCGTGTCGCGCCGCCGCGAATATCTGGCTGATGCTTCGGGCGCACTCCTGACGCGTTATCCCGAAGGACTGGCGCGCGCACTGGAAAAGATACGCGACGCAGCCTTACCCCTGCAGCACTCTTCACCGGCCACCAACCACTTGTGGATTTCTGAGCCCCAGAGCCAAGGAATAGGAACAGCCATTAGTAATTTGTTTTCTACCCATCCGCCAATCCAAGATCGTATAGCAAAATTGCGTCAAATGACGGATAATACATAAAGAACATGCTACTCCCCGATCTACTCGACCGCTTCACCACACATCTCAAAGAAGCTCTGCAAAAAGCTTTGTCTTTTTGCGTGACTAATGGCCGCGAATTGGTGGAACCCGGCGACTTGATCGTAGGTCTGCTGTTGGAAAAAGGTTCGATTGCCGCCGAGATCCTGGCCAAACACGGAATCAAACCGGACAAAGCCCAAACCGCATTCCGCGGCACGCCGCAAAAACAATCGCCCGTAGCTACGCCTGATCTTTCGCCGGCGGTCAAACGCATAATTGAAAAATGCGTGCTCATCGCGCACCTAAACGAACACAAGTATGTGGGCACCGAGCATCTGCTTTCCGCCCTGGTCGAGAGCGACTTCGCGGACATCAAGGATTTTCTGGAAGCTAGCGGCGTGAACCTGCAGCTGTTCAAGGAACAAGTTTCCTTGGTGCTCAAATCCACTTCGCGCTTCCCCGAGATTTTGCCGCAGGACGAACCTGACATGCCGGAAATCCATTCCATCGATCCGGCGCGGCAACAGCCGCCGCGTGCGCAGCGCGTCTCGGCACTCGACGCTTTCACGCGCGAACTGACCAAGCCCGAGATCGCCGACACGCTCGATCCGGTCATCGGCCGCGAACGCGAGTTGGAACGCATCATCCAAGTACTGTGCCGCCGCACCAAAAACAATCCCGTGCTCCTGGGAGATCCAGGCGTGGGCAAAACCGCCATCGTCGAAGGCTTGGCCAAACGTTTGGCCGACGGCGACGTGCCCGATGTGCTGCGCGGTAAAAAGTTATTGTCTTTGGACTTGGCCTTGACCGTAGCCGGCACCATGTACCGCGGCGAATTCGAAGCGCGGCTCAAACAAATCATGGACGAGGTACGCAATAATCCTGACGTCATTTTATTCATCGACGAAATCCACAACATCGTGGGCGCCGGCTCCACCACCGGCAGCCTGGATGCAGCCAACATCCTCAAGCCTGCTTTGTCGCGCGGCGAAATCCGCTGCGTGGGCGCAACCACCTGGACCGAATACAAAAAGCATGTGGAACCTGATGCGGCATTGGAACGCCGCTTCCAGCCAGTAGCTATCGAAGAACCCACGGCCGAGGCCGCGCTGGAGATTCTTAAAGGCATCGAGCCGTTCTACGCCAAATTCCACCAGGTGGAATATGCCGCCGCGGTTTTGCCTGCTGCGGTAGAACTCGCCGAAAGATACCTGACCGATCGCCTGTTCCCGGATAAAGCCATCGACTTGTTGGACGAAGCCGCAGCCAGCGTAAACGCACGGCGCCGCTCCAGCGAACGCATGGAACGCTTGTCGTCGCTCGAGGTCGCGATCCAGGCAGCGGAAGAAGCCAAAGAACAGGCTGTGGCGCAAAACCGCATGCCTGACGCTGAAACAGCGGCGCAAGATGCAACGCGCCTCAAAGCCGAACACCAAAAGATAACTGCAGCCCACGAACGCGAACGCGCCAAAGACCGGCCCACGGTCACGGCAGCCGACGTGGCGCGGGTTGTGGCGCGCATCACGGGCGTGTCATTCGAAACGATCATGGCCACGGAACGCGAACGCCTGTCGCAGCTCGAAGACAAACTGAAAACTAACATCTTCGGACAAAACCCTGCGCTCAAAGCAGTTTGCGAAGTGGTATCGCGTTCGCGTTTAGGTTTGGGAGACCCGGAACGCCCCAAAGCCGCTTTGCTCTTCGTCGGACCTTCGGGCACAGGCAAGACCGAAACCGCGCGGCTCCTGGCGCGCGAACTCTTTGGCCGCGACGATGCCCTGGTCAAGATCGACATGTCGGAGTTTGCCGAAGGCCACTCTGTCTCCAAGCTCGTGGGCGCGCCTGCCGGCTACGTGGGATATCGCGAAGCCAACAAACTTTCAGATTCCATAAAAAAACGCCCGCACTGCGTGGTGCTGTTCGATGAATTCGAAAAGGCGCACGCCGATGTGCAAAACGTCCTGTTGCAGATTTTGGAAGATGGACGCATCACCGACAGCACGGGTCGCCCGGTCTCTTTCCGCCACAGCTACGTGATCCTGACTTCCAACCTGGGCAGCGAAAAACTGGGCCAAAAATCCCTCGGCTTCTCGGCCGAAAGCGGCCAGGCATTCGAAGCGTTAGCCAAAGAAGAACTGCGGGCACGCTTCCGACCCGAACTGCTCAATCGCCTGGATCGCATCGTGGCTTTCCAACCGCTCTTGCCTGAAGACCTCAAACAGATCCTGCAGCGCGACTTGCGAGACATTCTGCAGCGCGTAGAGCGGGCGCAGCGCGTCGCCTGCCTGGCTGGGGACGACGTACTGGATTGGCTCACGCGCCAACCCCTGCCGCCCGAAGAAGGCGCCCGCGCCGTGCGACGCCTGCTGGAACGCGAAGTCACGTCCTTGATATCACATTTGCTTTCGGTCCAACCGCAAAAAAAGAAAGTGACGCTCAAAGCCACCTCTGCGGGGCTTAAAGCCACCTGACGCACCGCGCTATGTTAAGCTCCTCGGACCTTCAGAACTTCCATCTCGACACCGACAACTTCATGCGTCGGCTGGACGATGTCATGCAAAACGCGACGCCGCGCGGCAAGGAACAGCCGCGTTTGGACGCCAAAGCCGCACAGCAGCAGCTGGCCGACCTGGCCAAGCAGATCCAGGGCCAATCGCTGACAGCCAAAGACAACGACGAGCTTAAACTTTTGAACAACCTGACCGCTGATTTCAACAGCAGCAAGCCTTTTGGCGCGACACTGAATAAATTCAGACGCGGATACGACGAGTTCAAAAATAAGGGACGCAACGCATTCTTCAAAGCAGAACAAGCCAAAGTGCAACTTGCGGATGACCTGCGTCAGCAATTGAACGACACGCAAAAGGAAGTGAAAAAAAACCAGTCCGAGGTAACAGCTGCAGAAAAGGACTTCGCGAAAACCGCAGCTGAACCGAACCAGTTCAAAGCTTTGAGCGACAGTGCTGCCAAATCCCTAAACAACCGCAACGCCAAAATCAAGACTTTATACAACCGACTCGCGAAAGAGAAACTTAGTTTAGATGACTTAAATAAAATCCAACAGGAAATCAAGACCGAAGCCGACGGAAACAAATCGGAGCTTGCAAGCTTCAAGACCAACAGCCGTAAGATAATCCAACAAGCAGCCGCGCCAAAAAATGAAGCTGCAAAAAAGGATGAGGAGGAAGAAGGCACAGAAGAAAAACCAGAGATTAAAGAAGCAGAAAAAACGGAAGCGGGTACTGCAACCAGGGCGCAAACCGCAAAAACGCGGACTGCCGGTCGGACGGTTGAAGGAACTCCAGCCGGAAGTGTTACTGTCAAAACAACTCGAACAGCCGGAGCTACAGCGGCCGTTGCCGCTCCTGTCGCTGCCGCTACAACCCAAACAGCCGAAGTAACAGTAACAGCAACTGCCCAAGCCCAAACAGCCGCAACGCAATCCGCGGCCGCCGAGGTCACGGTATCGGCACAAAGCAAGATCGAACGCGCAGCTGCGGCACGCGGCATCTCGGCCACAGCAACACCTGCAGTTAACATCAACGTGACCGCCACGGCCATGGCCTTGACCGATGGCGCAGCGCAAGCCGTGCAGTGGATGCAAGCGCACCAGACTTTGACGTCTGAACAAATCACCACGCAGGCCTTTCACGAAATCAACACACGCAGCGCGCGTGAGACCCAAGCTTCGTTCAGCAGCCCCCAAGAACTGAGCCGGACCAGAGCCCAAAACAGAGGTTTCGCGCACGGGTTGACTTCTGCCCTACAAAGCCGCGCTGCGCTGACCGGTGACGCGGGCTGGAGCCGCGCTGCAGCCAACGTATCCGCTTTTGCCCAAACCACAGCCGCGCAAACAGCAGCCAGCGGCGGCATGCCTGGCCTTGAATCACAAGCTGCCCCATCAATCCAAGAGCTCGATGATCAGTGGGAGCATCTTTCCGCCAGCGGGAGCGTGCCTTCCGCAGCGCCCTCCAGACCGCCTGTAGCCAAAACTACCCTGTCTCAAAGCGGCAGACCAAGCCGAACCGCAACCGCGCCCGCAGCCTCATCGCGCGCACCGCGCCCCACGCCGCGAGCTGCCAATCTGCCGCCCGGAGTGACGCTCAAAAAAGAGCCATTACACCTGCCCGCAGGCGCTATGGCGGGGTCTTCCAATGAAACCGGAACCACGTTTTCAGAAGGGCCGGGTGGCGACACTGTCCTTTCAGAACAGAGCATAGGAGCAGGCTCTGAGCAGCCACGCACCTCAGTACTTGAAGAGTTCGCTCCATCATCCAAAAGCCTTTATCAAGATCAGATTGAAAACGTACCTCCTCCCATGGCCGGCGAAGAACTGACCGAGGAAGCAGAAAAAATGGGCGGCGGAGAAATGGTCACTAACCAAGCCATGGAACTGCAATCGCGCCGAATTCAAGAACAGATGCTGGCAGCGCAACAATCGCTTATTCCGCAAGAACCACTGGGTTTGGGTACGAACAATCAAGTGCGGATGCAATCCCGAGCTAATGTAGCTGAAGACGAAGATGATGAAGATCAGGGACAAAACCAGGCAACAAGCGCAAGAAGCCAGAATCCAGTAGAAAGAGCGAAACAACTGCAAGAAGACATTGATAAAGCAAAGAAATATTACAATAAAGGCAAAGATCTCTTAAAGGGCGGAAAAAACGCGGCAAAGGCAGGACAAGAAGCGGCAAAAGGCGCGCAAACAGCGGTGCGTGCAGGTAGCAGCGGTGCGCGCGTGACCACTGAGTTGGCCGAAGGCATAACCAGTGAAGCCGTGGTTCCGCTCATCATCATGTTCGTGCAGATGAATCTCCAATTGATACTGAAATATTTGCTCAAAGGCGCGGAAGAGCTTACGGGAGAAAAGTTGGAAGAAGCCGGTGGCATAGCCGGAGAACAAGCCCAAACCGGAATCAAATGGAGCAAGGAATTCCTTAACCAATCCCTTGCCGAAGATTTCTTTGTGATCTGCCTGGACTGCAATGTCTTTACAGCTTCATGCCCGTGCATGTGGTTTGTAGTACTGGCCCTATTAGCTCTAGTTTTGGTAATTTTAGGTACAGCTGCTGCCGTCAGCCCGGACTTACAGAGTCTTCTACTCCGTATGATGGGCATCAGCTCTTAATTCACCTGCTTTCGACAGACTACACCTTAATGCGCCCAACAGATATAATGCCAATAATATGACTGAACGCACCAAAAAAATACTCTTCGCGGTGTTTTTTATTCTCTTCTCCTTGGCTATGGGTTACGGCCTTTATTGGATGTTCTTCCGCGCCGCGCTGCCTGGCGCCAAACCGACCACCACCTCTCTCCCCAGCGGACAACTGCCGCAAGCCGGTACAGGAACTCCGCAAGCCACCTCCACCAGCGCAGGACCGGGCGGCTTACCCACGGCCGGAGGCGTGGCTGCCCCGGTCGAAGAAGGTGCTGGAGCACCGACAACGCCTTCAAAAATCCATTTGCTGCGCGATGGCGTAACGCAAGCCATTTCCGGATCGCCTGACGGAAACGGCGCACGCTTTTATAATCCGGACGACGGACGTTTTTATCGCGTCGCGGATGATGGCACTATCACCTTAATGGGCGACAAGCAGTTCTTCAACGTCAACAATGTGAATTGGGGCAACAAAACAGACCAGGTGATCCTGCAATTCCCGGACGGTTCTAACGTATATTACGACTTCGCCAAACAGCAGCAGGTTACGCTGCCCAGCCACTGGCAGGATTTCAATTTCGCACCTGATGACAGCAAGGTCGTTTCCAAAAGCATCGGCGTAGACACTTCTAACCGCTTCCTTATCACTGCGAAACCTGACGGTACCGAGGCCAAGGCCCTGGAATCGCTCGATGAGAATGCTAACTTGACCCATTCTTCATGGTCGCCCAACGGCCAAGTTTTAGCCTGGTCGGAAACCGGGACTCCGCAGCCGGAGAATGGACAAGAAATCATTCTAGCCGGACAACATCATGAAAATTTCCCCGCCCTGATGGTGCCGGGACGCGACTTTTTACCCAACTGGTCGCCTACGGGAAAAGACATTCTGTATAGCGTCTGGAACACCGATACAGGCGACCGGCCGACCCTGTGGGTCAGCTCCGGCGATACGGCCAGCATCGGCGCCAATCGCGAACCGCTCAAACTCAACACTTGGGCCGACAAGTGCGCCTGGGCCAGCGACACGCTGCTTTACTGCGGTGTGCCTCAAGATTTACCGGAAGGTGCCGGACTGCAACGTAGCGATTTCGCGACTTTGCCGGACGATATCTATCGCGTTGACTTAGCCTCAGGCGCAGCCACCAAAATGAATTTGCCCGACCTAACCCATGCTGTACGCACGCCGGTTGTGAATAAAGACGGCAGCAAACTCATCTTCACGGATGCAGCCAACGGAAAGCTCTATAGCTACGACCTGAAATAATATGGATCGCCAACGTGTAACCTTAATTTCAGTCTTCATTATAATTCTGCTGGGTTTGTGCGGCTGGATGGTCTATTCCGGCGTCATCAAAACGCGCAGCATGTACGTAGCCGGTGCGCCTCCGTCGGATCTGGTGAACGCCGTGCTGCCGCAAACCGTAGATTTGAACCAGATGCGTCCGCCAGCACCGCGTACGACGGATTTCATGCGCTACGGTGGAGTCACCTCATCAGCTTCAGTCATTATGTTCGGTGACTATAACTGCGCCGATTGTAAAAAGCTTGAGAGCTCCCTGCGCCAAGTCCTGCCTAAATATAACGGAGCAGTACGGTACATTTGGCGCGACTTGCCGCAGTCCCAAGGCAAATACGATATTGATGCAGCGATCTATGCCTACTGCGCCGGCATGCAGAACCGATTCTGGGAAACGCATGACGCGCTCATGATCTTGAGCCCCAACCTGGATGACTTTGCGCTTAACGACCTGACGGTCAGGCTCAAACTCGATTCCAACGCTCTGGCGTCCTGTCGCATGGATCCTAAGGTCAAAGCCACTATCCAATATGATGCCATGGTCGCGGGCGGTGACGGCGTCACGTCTACGCCTATACTGTTTATCGGCACGCAGGCCTCAAAAGGTTATCTTCCGGCTGATGAGGTTGATAAACGAATCAAACTTTTCCTTGGATCCTAGTTCCATGACTCAAACCTGCGCCACAGCTAAAATCAGCATTCTCAAGAGCGGTGCAACCCTGCTGCTGGCGTTTTTGTCCTTCGGTCTCACCGCACAAGTGGCGCTGGCCGGCTGCTGCAGCTGTTACCGCGACGATCCGAATGTCCTGACCTGCCTCACCACAACCTACGCTTGCAGCGATGTTATCTCCAAAGTCCAAATAATCAATCCAAGCCTTAGTGGGTTGACCTGCGATAGCGACATTGACCAAGGCCAATGCCGCACTATTCCTAACGGTGGGGTCTGCAGCACGGTCTCAACCGTTGAAGCATTCTCCGGTAGTTCTAGCTCCACCCTCAAAGAAAAGTACGTCCCCACCATTCCCCAGCTGAACGAGGACATACCTACACTACAATTTTCCAACAACGTGCAGAACATTAAAGGCATCGCAAGTGTCCCCTATCTTGCGCAATACATCGCCGCCTTTTACCGCTATCTACTTGGCGTCACAGTCATAACCGCAGGCTGCGTAGTGGTGTATGGCGGATTCCTTTACATCCTGGGTTCGACTGCTACAACCATTAAGTCCGGCAAAGACAAAATCTTCGGCGCCTTGATCGGACTGTTGCTCGTTGTGGGCGCTACGGCCATCTTGAATCTGATAAACCCGCAACTAGCGACCGTAAAGCCTTTACCCGTCAACGTCGTAAAACACGACGATGAGTTCATGGCTGCTTTAGACGGTACGGCCGGCGAAGGAGTGCCTGATCCTGCGACTCTGCAGAATCAAATCAATCAGGCTATCCAAAACGGACTACCGCCGACTTCAACCGAAACCGGACAGCAGCCGGTGCCCCAAAGCACAGACTGGGTAACTGACACGGATGGCAAACAACTCTGGCCAAAAAGCTGCGCCGGCTTTCAACTTTCGGGCAATGGCAACAAACCTGGCACGTATACAGCCATGTATCGCGCTTTGGCCGGCAAGCCGCACACTGAAGCCGGTTTAGCCCAACTGCTAACAGAATGGGTAGATATCAGCAAGAGCGGAACCTTCTACGCGCGCGGAATCGATTCCAAAAAAATCATTCCGCAATTCAGCGACAATAATAAACTCAACACCTTTTATTTTAGGTGGTGGATCATCAATCAAATCTACAACATAAAAAAATGGCGCACGACGGCTATGCTTGACCCAGCCGCCTGCGGCACGGATTTGCCGACTTCATCCAGCGGCATACCAGGATTCTTCGCTAAAAAAGCAAACGCCGACAGACTGCTGCCTTGCATGAATGCAGTCTTAGACGTCTACAATAATACCTACCTGAAAGTCGCCCAGTGTTTCGATGTCTATAACAACCAGTGTTCGGGCAATGCTTGGGCGCTGGCCGGAGCGATGGGTAAATCAACTACCTCTAAGTATGACTTCACTTATCAAGGCAATGACGCACTACTTGAGGGTATATCCAACAAAGAGGTCAAACCAGGTGCGCTAATCATGATCAACAATGCGCATCACATCATGTACACCGGGGGTTTGGGCTTGAGTTTTGAGGTGATTGAAATCGGCGGGATGGACGGCTCTTCCTATAAATCGCCCAGCATCAAGGTCAAGCCAGGATTCTTCGGTGAAACTGAGACGAGCTTCGGTTCAGGCATCAATACCGTCGCCACGCTTCAATCGTACATCGCGAATTTTCCCAACCCCACCTATTACGTCAATAACATATGGTAAGCGTGATGCGCGCCAGTGAAACCGGCCTCCGACGGAACTTGACGGCGCTGATACTTGCCGCGTGTTGCAGTTATTTGCTTTTGGCTCCGGTCCAAGTATTGGCGACCTGCTGCAAATGCCATCCTCCTACAGACCCGACGGCAAACATCTGTCTCACGATTAGCGGCACTAACTGCCCAACCACGCTTTCCGGCACGACTTGTGACAGCACGACTTACACCGATGACCAATGCAAGCTGATAGCCGACGGCGGCTTTTGCGGCAATCTGAGCGATGCGTCAGCCTACCAGGTACCGAACTCCAAAACAATCAAAGGCACGGTAAGCTCTATGGTGACCAAGGCCCTCAATCCAAAATTAGGCGTGGATATCCCCGGCTTGACCATCAGCCCCGTAACGCAAAGCAACGGACAGGTTATCGTGCCGTTCATCGCGCAATACGTGGCTGGCGTTTACCGCTATGCTTCTTCAATCGCCATCATCGCAGCTGCGCTCATGATCGTTTATGGCGGCTTTCTTTATATTTTGGGTTCATCCATCAAATCCATCTCAACAGGCAAACAGCACATCATCGATGCGGTCATCGGGCTGATCCTGCTTCTCGGATCATACGCCTTGCTCAACCTGGTGAATCCGACGCTGGTCAACCCGAAACCCATTCTTCTCCAGACGGTCATTCCCAAGGATTTTTCCGATATGCTGGACATGACCGGTTTCTCGGACAGTTACGCTGTCTATCCGCCCGGCTCTAATCCAGGCTCAAACAACGGCTCTGCTCCTCGGCTTCCGCCGCCCGGCACCTACGCCCAAGTCCAGGGTGAAAACCCAAACCAACCCACGGGCAAGATGGGCCAGTCCGTTTTAATCCAAGGCATCGTGCCTACTGGAAACGGTTCGCAGCGCATCCGTGCCTTCTGTACTACCCGCGCCGATGCGGCTAACCTAAAGTCATACGACGAAAAAATTCCCGCCTTAGTCAGGGCCGTGCTGGGTTTCAAGCAAATCTGTATTGACGAAAAATCATGCGCGTATGTACGGACAGGCTTCACCGACCTGAATAGCGGCAAAGTCATAGGCGGCGGTTCTGATGCGCCGTTCCTCGTCAGGAATATCACCAATATCATCGGCATCAGCCCCATCCCCTGGGATTCCGACTGCCAGGATGAATGGAATGCCATCGGAGGATCCAAAGGTTTTTATGATCTCTACAAACCTCCGAATTCCGATCCCAAGGTGGCTGATTTCGATTGGTCCAATGGCGGCGGAAAATGCTATAACCAGATCAAGCAGGTCTATGACCAAAAATTCGTGGACGTCCTATCCAATCACTATATTTTAGGCGGCGATTGCGGCAGCACCATGGCGCAAATCTACCGCTGCGCCGGAGCGCAAATCGGCGGAGGCGATAACTTCCAGAACATCGTAGGCTGGGCCAAGCTACCGACTGACAGCCCCCTGTTCATTGTGAGGAACGCAAAGAGCATGGACGACTTCGACTCGCAGTTAGCTAATCACGGCGGGCCAAAATTCGGCGACATTATTGTCGCCGGCAACCTTAGCACCAACCATAACTTCATGTTTACAGGCGGCCGCGATGACGTGCCTTTCGATCTCTTCGAGATGGGAGGAGGACAGGGACTGGACGGAACCAGCGTGGTCGGAGTGCAAGTCAGCACTAAAGGCTGGGACATAAAACAAAATCCCATCGGGGGTATGCGCATCCAAGGCGTAGGCGGCAATGTAGATGACGGGACCAAAAATCTCCATGACTACGTAGATAGCTACGCGGCAAAAGGCAATCGCTGGCCGGTTTCCGTCATCCGGCCTTACCAATTCACCACTTGCCAGAGCCGCAGCGAATGCAAAGACGGTGAAGCCTGCAAATGCACAGCTTTAGACGCAGGCAACTGGGGAAACAACAAATGCGGCCTGGCCAATACCTGCCACAAAGGAAAACCCGGAACCTACTGCAACGAAGATGAGCAGTGCATAAACCCCATGGTATGCGATACGGCCAAGCACATATGCGTCTCACCTCCTGCAGCAAGTTCCTGAAGAATATACGGATTACGTCGTAGTTCAAACGGGTAATTTACCCTAAAATTTGATATAATTGGGGTTGCCGCATGTCGCAATCTAAAATCGAGAAAGCAATTTCAAAAGATAGGCTTAAGGGTCGATTATTTGCGCTATTCATCCTGAGCTTTTTTGTTTTGCTCTTGGGTGCTAATGCCGCCCTGGCAGATACCGCCAATTCGGGCAACACGGTCACCGGAGTATTGAACCAACCGATAATTCCCAAGCTAAATGTGGATATCGGGGTTAACTTCGCCGCGCAAATCAACAAAAACCAAGCGGGTTACATGCAGATCCCGTTTCTGGCTCAATACATTTCAACTTGGTATAGCTACCTTGTCGGCGCTTCGGTTATCGCTGCCGCGATAATGATAGTGTATGGAGGCTTCCTGTACATCCTTGGTTCGAGCATGCCAAGCGTCAGCCGCGGCAAAGATGTCATACGGGATGCGGTCATTGGTCTCATGCTGGTCTTGGCCTCTTATGCCATCTTGTCACTGGTCAACCAAAGCGCTCTAGTGAAACTTGGGACAATCCCCGTCCTTTACGTTGAGCCAAGCGAAATACAGTTCGACACCGTCACCCCAAAAGAATACTGGAATTTGGTCAAAGGCATGCCAGCGGGTGTGACCAGCAGCACCATGCCGGACGTCTCGCCCAAAGCAGGAAGCACTATTACCGACAATGGATGCAAATTCGAAATTAACCAGCTGAGCATGCCTACAGCCCTCTCCATGTACGAGTGCGCAGCCAAGCTAGCCAAAGATAACGGCGTTCCGCCGTGTTATGCAATCGTAGCCGTGAACAACGAGTCCTATCTGGCCATGCCCAACTCAATGGGCCATGACGAAAACGCCCCGGCCGTCGGTTACAGCATCGATCCGCAGACTCAAGAGCCCGTGGGCATAATACCGCCTGCACGCCTTAATTTTTTACGCGGAGGCACAACCTTCCATGGCAAACCCATCACCATCACAGATCCGGCGCCTCCGGACTGCACTAAGGGCGTGGTCTCGGCTGATGTGCGTCTGCAATGTTTTAAAGCCGTAAATTCACGTAGCAACGGATACAACGACGATACAGTTGATCCGACTAAACCAGACCTGGGTTTGGACTGGAGATTTACCCATGGCATAGGCCCTGTTCAATTCACCTTGGCAGGAGGAAGAGGCAAAAGCAACCCGACGAAATGTATCGACTCTTTGCCCGACAAGCCATGCTTCACTGCACAAGATTTATTTGATCCGGAAAAGGGCCTTTTGGCAGGCATCCTTCTCATTAAAGCCATCCTAGGCAAAACAGATCCGAGCCAATTCATGAATCAGGACACGGCCAAAAGAGTGTGGTACGCATACGCCGGCACCGCTCAGAACCAAAACAGTCCTAACGCTAATGCCCGTACTGCACAAACCATAGGCTGCGATAACGACCATCCCTTAGCTTCAATCATCAATAAACAATTCACGATCTGCCGCGGAGATGCGCCCTTCGATCGCGGCGACTGCGTAGATTACATCTCCAATACCCTTTGGCCAAAATTAGGGAAGGCTAGTTCGCCCAGCGATGCTACCCTTAAATCACTTTGCAATACCACTTTTTGCGACCGACGCACCGGAGTGACTTGCAGCGACTCCAAATCTCCGTGCAAACCCTTGAAACAATAAACTATATTACTTATGTTCGGTCAGGGAACTAACGCCGGCAAAACCAATAGCCTCAGCAGATTCGCGCTGACGGCTGGATTGTGTGCCACTCTCCTTTTGACCGCTTCAGCAGCTGCCGCAGATTATTGCTGCCAGTGCTATTCTGCCGACAAAAAAGACAATAAAACCTGCGTAACTGATCCTTCAAATGATTGCGCTGGCATGGCCGCAAAAATCGGGAATGGCTATAACTGCGACAACATAAGCAGCGAACAGTGCAAATCCGTATCAACCGGCGGTTCAGCAATCTGCCTGGCGGGTCCGATTCAGCTTGCCTCTTTTTTGTTTGTGCCATCTTCGGATGCTTTCAGCGCTAACCAAAAACCCGCAACTCCGCCCGTGCTTAACGTACCGATCCCCGGATTGAACTTTGGCAGCACACTCCCCATCAAAGGTGGAAAAACAGACGTGCCCTGGATCGCCCAGTACATCACTGCAATCTACAACTATGCCCTAGGACTGTCACTCATCGCAGCGGCGGTTATGATTGTCTTTGGTGGGTTTCGCTATATCATGGGCGCAAGCTTGGGAGATATCATGCGCGGCAAAGAAATCATTAAAGACGCCCTCATTGGCTTGATTCTGGTGTTTGGCACTTACGCCATCCTCTACACGGTCAATACCCACTTCACCAACGGATTTCAATCCATCAAATTCGCAACGACTAAGGAACAGCAAGAATTGCTTTCGTCGGGCAAAAACTCTAGCCTGATGCCTTCCGATCTATGCCGTGATATGGGCGCATCCGCAAATGAGATGTTTGACCTTGCGACAACCAGTACTACATCCGCTTCTTCCACCGGAAACGGGGTGGTATCCGCAGAAACGCGCTGCGGCAAAAAATACACGCAAAGGTCATCCGGCGATTCATGCAATGGGTTCTACTGTTCTGAAGGTTATCAA
>CAIKNB010000052.1 GCA_903828685.1 Candidatus Uhrbacteria bacterium
CTCATCTACTGGCCGTCGCTCTGCTTCCTCCAACGAGCCTGTAAACGGGCTAGGATCGAGCCAATCGGCTGGCACACGCTTCGACACACGTTCGCCTCGCAGCTCGCGTCCAAAGGCGCTTCCATGCAGGCCATCAAGGATTTGCTCGGCCATTCGACGCTGACCATGACACTTCGCTATGCGCATCTGGCACCGGAAACATTGCGCGATACGATCGAGTTGTTGGAACCGCAACAACCATCCAAAGTTTGGGCAACCGGTGGTCAACGCGACATTCCGACGGCTCCGATCAATCTCGAAACTCTGTTCGCTACGGCGTTCAATCCACCGCTCAACCATACAAAAAAGCCGCAGTCGTCGTGAAACATTCTGCAGCTTTTTTGGTGGCGGAGAGAGAGGGATTCGAACCCTCGCGCGGTGTTACCCGCCTAGGAGATTAGCAATCTCCCCCCTTCAGCCTCTTGGGTACCTCTCCAAATTCTCGGCAGTGCCTCGCTCATAAATCTGTGCCCAAGAGTCTGCCCGGGCTCGGTTTCTCGCCCGTTTAGTCCTGCGCCAGCTTGGACCAAACCATCTTGGGTGCCTCTCCTAACTCTGTTTCTGCTGAATTTGCTGGCTAAGATTAACATTTGGCCGAAAAATAGACAAGGCCGCCAAACCGCTCGCAATAATTGACCAAAGACGCAATTTAAGCTAAAGAGTAGTCGCACCTTGGAAAGGACGGTAAAGATGGGTTTCTATTGCGGCAAGTTGAACAGTCATGTCGTGGGTATCGTAATGAAAGAGATGGTCCGTCGGGTCATCGAGGAGATCCGCAGCCAGCGCTTTGTGTTCGAAGCTTCGGCCAAAGAAGGCCACGACGGCGAGATGGACGACGTGGTCACGACAGCGGACAAAGCGGCGCAAGAAATTTACGTCAAATTGATCCGCGAAGGTTTTCCCACTTGCGGCATCGTGGCCGAAGAAGATGATCTGCGCATCGAGTGCACTGACCGGATCGTGGGTAATATCTACTTCACGGTGGATCCGCTGGACGGAACCAAGGCCTACAAGCGCCGCCAGTCGCATGGCATCGGAACCATGATTTCGCTCGTCCATGACCACGAAATCTTAGCCGCCTATGTCGGCGACGTGATGACGCGCGAAATCTACGGCTATCGGCCGGAATCGAATAAAGTGCATCGCATAAGCGAATGCGGCCACGGCGAGACGCTCCAGATCGAACCAGGCAAGCTGCTTGATGAGCGCGTTCTGATCCGACAACGGCCAGAGGAATATTCCCTCCTGACCCAACGTCTGCTCGCCCCGCATTTCCGCGGAGGTCTGTGCAATGACCTGGAAATTACCGGAGGAAGCATCGGCATAAGCATGGCACGCCTATGGAAAGGCGAAGTCAGCTTGGCTGTAATCGGCTCGAACTACGAGACGCCCTGGGACTCGACTCCGATCCATGGCATTTCGGCCAAGCTCGGGTGCATCTTCCTGGAACCTGACGACAATGGGAAATCCTATAACGAGGTCACCCCGCCAATCTACGAAAAAGTGACTCCTCGCTCCAAAGAGCTCTTGATCGTACATGCCAGCCGCTGGCCCGAAATCCAAGCCTGGCAAGCCCGCGCCTAGCGGCAACTCCACATTCTGCCTCGCCTTCGAAAGATCGCGAGGCTGTTTTTATACTAGGGCTCGACAAATGCAGCATTCTTAGCTACCATCGAACCGCTTGGAGAGGTGGCTGAGTGGTCTAAAGCAGCAGACTTGAAATCTGCCGTAGCCGTAAGGTTACCGTGGGTTCGAATCCCACCCTCTCCGCCACGGAAAAAGCCCACGCAAGAGCGTGGGCTTTTGCGTAACCGCATGGCCACGAGCGATTTGTGTAAGCCCAAAAATATTGGTAAAATTCGTACATGAAAGACAAAATCACTCTCCATGCCAAGTGGCTCATCAAGGCTCCTCAAGCGGAGGTGTTTAACATAATGACTGACTTTGAAAAATGGCCTGAATATTTTCCGAAAGTTGCGGAATCTATCCGAGTCATAAGGCATGGAGATAATAATCTGGAAATTATCGCGACCGTCAAATCATTCGGCCAAAAGTTTCCGGTAAAAATGAAAACCCAAATCCTCCCTGGAAAGGGTTACATTTCGGATAATGAAAGCCCAAAATTTGGGACTTCTGGCCATGAAGATTTTTTACTTTCTGAAAGTCCAGATGGAACTTTGATCGATTACACCTATCAAGTCGCCATCCATAAACGCTGGATCCGTATAGTCGCACAACCATTGATTGGTTGGTTTTCCATGAAATACTGGCAGAAAGCCGTCATAGATGAACTAAGAAAACGGCTTGAGAAATAAAATCCCGATGGCGGTCTTTTGATTATTATTACTGCAAATATTTTCATTACTATATATATAAGCCCCGCTGTTCGCGAACAGCGGGGCTATTTTTATAAGAGAAGGATGATGACGAAGCAGCCTAGTCGGATTCTTGTCCGTCAGACTTAATTCGCATCCCGTAGAATGAACGATACACGAACACCAGCATCACGAGGAAGAATGCCCCCGATAGGCCAAAGCGGACCATGGACGGGATGGTGATGGCCAACTCCACAGCCAGAAGACCGAACAAGGTGGTGAACTTGATGATCGGGTTCAAAGCGACCGAAGAAGTATCTTTGAAGGGATCACCCACGGTGTCGCCCACGACGCAGGCCTTGTGCAGTTCTGTGCCCTTTTGCTTGAGCAGAGTCTCGACGATCTTTTTGGCATTGTCCCAGGCACCGCCAGCGTTCGCCATGAAGATAGCCTGGTATAGACCGACGATTGCGATTGAGATCAGATAGGCGATGAAGAAGAACGGATGCAGGAAGGCGCAAGCCAATGTTCCGAAGAAGACCGCCAGGAAGATGTTGAGCATGCCTTTTTGCGCATACTGCGTGCAGATCTCGACGACCTTCTTGGAATCTTTTTCGCTCGCCGGCGGGCTGTTTTTGTCCAGTTTGATGTTGCACTGGATAAACTCAATAGCGCGGTAGGCACCCGTGGACACAGCCTGAATCGCTGCGCCGGAGAACCAGAAGATCACCGCACCGCCCCAGATCAAGCCAAACAGGAACAACGGATTGAGAATGGAGAGACCCTTCTCAACATTCTGGTAGGCCGGGGTGTGCTTGAGGACCTGGATGATGGAGAAGATCAGGGTCGTGGCGCCTACGACGGCTGTACCGATGAGTACCGGCTTAGCCGTAGCCTTGAAGGTATTGCCCGCGCCGTCGTTCTCTTCGAGAAGATCCTTGGCTTTTTTGAAGTTCGGGATAAAACCAAAGTTCTTCTTGATGTCCTCTTCGATGCCAGGGATGGTCTCGACAGTGGACAGCTCAAAGACTGACTGCGCGTTATCCGTCACCGGACCGTATGAGTCGACTGCGATCGTGACCGGGCCCATACCCAGGAAGCCAAAGGCGACCAAACCAAAGGCGAAGACTTCCGGGTTATTCATGATGGTTTCGAGGCCCAGATTTGATACACCGTAAGCGCCGGCCATCAGGATAATGATCGCCAGGACGAGCCAGAATACAGAGAGGTTGCCTGCCACTAAGCCGGAGATGATGTTCAGGGAAGCGCCGCCCTTTTTGGATGCTTGTACCACTTCCTTGACATGTCGCGAATTCGTGGAAGTGAAGACCTTAACCAGTTCCGGGATGATGGCGCCCGCCAACGTACCGCAGGTGATGATCACGGAAAGCTTCCACCACAACGAAGTATCGCCGCCCACATTCGGAATCAGGACGTAAGACAGCAGAAAGGTCATCGCGATGGAGACAAAGGAGGTGAGCCACACCAGATTGGTGAGCGGAGCCTCGAAGTCGAAGTGATCCGCTGAACCGTAGCGGACTTTGGTGATGATGCAGTTGATGCCGTAGGAGAGCGCGCTTGTGACAATCATGCCCACGCGCATCACGAAGATCCAAACGAGCATCTGAACTTGAAGCATTTCCTTGTCCGGGCCGCCGAGCATGGCCAACAGAATGAAGGTAATCAGGGCCACGCCGGTAACGCCGTAGGTCTCGAAGCCGTCAGCCGTGGGGCCGACAGAGTCTCCAGCGTTGTCGCCGGTACAGTCTGCGATGACCCCCGGATTCTTTGCGTCATCTTCTCCGAGGTCGAAGATGATCTTCATCATGTCAGCGCCGACATCGGCAATCTTGGTGAAGATGCCGCCGGCAATGCGCAGCACGGCTGCGCCTAGCGACTCGCCGATAGCGAAGCCGATGAAACAGGCACCAGCCAGCGAGCCGGGAATGACCAGCATGATGAAGAGCATGATGATCAATTCAATCGAGATCAATAGCATACCGATAGAAATACCGGAACGCATCGGGATGGCAGAGACGGGCTGAGCGCGACCTTCCAACGAGGCGAAAGCCGTACGAGAGTTGGCATAGGTATTGATACGCATGCCAAACCAGGCCACGGCGTATGAACCGAGAACGCCCACGATCGAGAAGGCTATGATGATAGCAACCCGCAAAACCGTCGAGATATCTTCGCCACCCTTAACATGATGGCCGGACAAGAAGCCGAAGTACACCACCATGATAGTGGCGATGGGGATCCACAGGATAGCCAAGAACTTGCCTTGGGTAATCATGTAAGTCTTACAGGTTTTGTAGATCAGCTCACTGACGTCCTTCATGGACTTGTGCACGGGCAGAGCGCGGATACTGCGAAAGTGGTGGAGACCGAAGCCGATGCCCGCTAGGCAAATCGCAAAGCCGATCCACAACAATAATCCGCAGGATATCCCAAGACCAGGCAGAGGCCGGTAAAGGTTGGGCAACACCAAATCGGAATCGTCAGCTAAAGCCGGCGTAGCCGTGGCCATCATGATGATGAACGTTACAAGAGCAGAGAGGATGAAGAAGAGACGTCGCATGATCAGACTCCTTGGATTGTCCCGCATTTAGCGGGAGGCGGGTTACCGCAGTTTTGTTCTGAGGAAGAGAGCTTGAATTGTAAGGTTCGCCCCGTGATATTGAAGAAAAAACTCTGTTCTGTCAAGAATTGTCCCCATGATCTACCGCCTTGATCCACTTCCTTAATCTTATACTCGCCTTAATTAAAAAGCTCGTCTTTTTATCAAGTTCCTATGGCCAAAGTAAATCCATAGACCTTTCTGACGCCGGATTCGCGCAAAACGCGCGCCGCTTCGGCCATGGTAGCGCCCGTAGTGAACACGTCATCCACTAAAATGACGGCAGACGGGATGCAGTCAGCCTGCTTGAAGCTGAATGTGCCAGCCACATTGGAGCGGCGCAAAGCATCTTGCGAGAGCTTGGCCTGCGGCATGAGGCTGTTGCTGCGTAAAAGCAGATCCGCAGGACGCGACCAAGGAACAACCTTGTCGCGCAGCAGCCTGCAGAGCAGTTCGGCCTGATCGAATCCCCTTTCGCGGATGCTCCTGGGTGCGCCGCATAACGGCTGGATAACCAAATCGTTCTCCCCTGCCCAGGGCCAAGGGTCGAGGCGCGCGTCACGCCAGTTGCGCAGATATTCTCCGATATCTTCCATGACTTTTGTCGCGCCCCGATATTTCAAAGCGTGCAGCGCGGCGCGCAGCCGCGGATCATGGTAAAAACCCGCAGCCGCTAGACCGTCAAAACCCAGCTTGACTTCGCACGCATGCACAGCTTTGAGGCTGCCGCAATCCGCACATAAGTTGCGCTTGATGATCTCGCTGGCGGCACGGCAGTCTGCGCACCACCAGCGGCCATAGCGTTTGCACACCACGCAGCGCGCCGGAAACAGCTCTTCATACACCAGCGAATAGAATCCCATACTCCACCGCTATCAAACCTCGAACATAATTACAAGAGGCGCGAGCTGTCGCGCCTCTTGAATCAATCTTTGGATTTGAACTTTACAGCGCCAAATCGCTCCACTGCATCCCGTCCACCAGATACGAACCGTCAGTTTGTTTGGCTAAACTCACCATAATCTGTTTACCGATCTTACCCGTGGGCTTGCGCGGATCTCCGGCATCCGAAGTCTGGATGGCTTGCACCGCGACTTCCAATGTGGCGTCGCCGACTTTGCCTTTGGACAGATTGGAAGACACGGCGCGCGTGGAAACACCGTACAGCGCTCCGGTCGCCGGATGGGACTGCTGCATGGCCAGCTGCTCCTTGGCCAGCTCGGCTTTGAACGCGACTGTGGCTTCGGACATCTCGTCCGCATAGCCCAAAAAGCCATTCTGGCTCGAACCCGAACCCACGCGCTCCACTGCGGCGCGCGCATCATTTTCCGCATTCAGCTGGGTATTGGGCTTGGCTGCTGCCTGGCCCGTGGTTCCGGTCTGCGTCTGGGTGGGGTTGGTCGGTGCGCCCGAAGAGTTACCCGAAGATGGTTTTGGCTTGTTGGTGGCGCTTGAAGGCACCGAGTATTCCTGGCCCGAACTCTGGGCTGCGCGCTGGGCGAGATATGGCGAAAGCAGGAGATATAAACCGAGCAGCAAGAGGATTATGCCTGCCAGGATGACGATGAGAAGTTTGGTTGATCTTTGCATACTAAATTAAAGGTTATGCTTGCTTGCCGCCGGTCTGCCCTCCCAAAGCTTCCTGGAATTCGCGCTTTTCCGCCTCGATCTTAAGCAGCTGGCTCGGATCCGTGGTGACGATCTGATCTTCGGTGTACGAGCCTACGATCTGGATGGCCGCATGCTTGTTGCCCGCAAAGAAGATGCCTTCGCCGCGACCCGACTCCAGAAGCAGGTATTTTTCCGACTGGGTGAGCAGGAAAACGCGCGACACCAAATCGATGGCCGCAGGCGACTGCTTTAGCAGAAGCTGCATGGAGGAGTTGGTCACGATGGCTTGGCCGTAGGGCGAAGTCAAAAAGTCGTTCACGTCCTGCGTGATGGTGGTGATGCCCATGTAATATTTGCGGCAGCGTTTGACCAAGGCGAAGATGAACTTGGCCGAATCCTCGTGCTGCATGAGCCACCATGCTTCGTCGATGACCAGGATGCGTTTTTTGCGTTCGGAGCGCACCACGTTCCAGATGTAGTTGACGATGGTGTAGATGGACATGGGGCGCAGCTCGTCTTCCAGATCGCGCACCGAGAAGATAACGAGTTGGTTGGTCATCTTGACCGTGGTGGGAGAATTCAGCAATCCGGAGAACGTGCCCTCGGTGAACTTTTTGAGGCGCACCACCAAGTCACCAGTCCCTTCCATACCTTCGATGATGTCCTGGAAATCCTTGAGGATAGGCGGTTCGATGGTGGAAAGGTCGGCACCCGGCACGATGTCCTTTTTGGCGTAAGTTTCGAGCAACGCGCGGTCCAAAAGCGAATCCTCGGCCACCGTGAGTTTGCCGAGCATCAGGCGCAACAAGCCCTTGAGCGTGATGACGGCGCTGCGGATGATATCTTCAACCGAGACGCTTTCGCCCGTAGGACGCGGCAGGTCGAAGGGATTGATTTTGGCCGATGAAGCCAGTGAGATGTTGATGTACGTGCCGCCTACGGCGTCCGACAGATGTTTGTACTCCATTTCCGGATCGATGCAGATGATGTCGATGCCCAGCATCATGGAACGCAGGATTTCAAGCTTGACCGCATAGGATTTGCCCGCGCCTGAAGTGGCAAAAACCACGGCGTTGGCATTCTGCAGCGAAAACCGATCGAACAGGATGAGCGACTGGTTGTGCCGGTTGATGCCATACATGATGCCGTTGTCTGACGTGAGTTCGGCCGAGGTGAACGGGAAGCTCGAGGCCAAAGGCGAGGTGCTCATGTTGAAGGTGATCATGAGCTCGTCGTTGCCCACGGGCAAAGTGGAGTTGAAGCCCTGTTCGGCTTGGAAGTACGCACGCTTGGTATAGATCAGCATGGAGCCGAACGTGGATTCCACGGTATTGCTCAAACGCTCAAGCTGCTCGAGGTTGGTGGAATAGAAAGTTACGTAAAAAGCGAATTGAAAGAAATGCTCGATGCCCTGCGTCAGGTCGTCGCGCAGCTGCTCGATGTCGCGCAGCGCGGTCTCGGCGATGGGGTCGCGCGGCTTGCCCGACTCGGCGTCGCCCGTGATCTGCGCTTCCAGGATGCCGACTTTCTTCTTGAGCTGTTTCAGGATGACGTCGGCTTTGATGGGATAAAAGAACATGGCGATATCCATCTGGGCATTCAGGTTGATGATCGGCGAAGCCCAGCCCACGGTCACGTAACGCGGATAAGTCACGATGAACAGGGATCTGACCCAGACGTCGCCTAGGCGCACGAAACTCGGCTCCACCTTGAAGGAGCTGGGCGCAATCAGATCCTTGATCGAAGCAACGCCCTTGCGGTAGATGCGTTCTTCCTCCAGCGCAATCTTTTCTACCTGCAGATCCTGCTTGATCGAGGTCTCGGTCGTCTTTGCCTTAAGCCCGATGCCGCCCTCCACCAGCTGCTTGGCCTCGAACTTTTTTTCTTCCTGCGGTTTAAATGCCATATGTATAGTTGGTTAGCCTTCCACCTGCAATTTGCCGGTCGCGGTCATGCGCTCATTCTCGAACAGTTCCGGGTTGTAGACCGTATAAAACAGCTCGATCAGCGACTGCGTATCGAGCATCACGGCGGAGAGCGACATGGACTGCAGTCCGCTGCTCACCGTATTGACGCGCAGCATGAGCGATTCTTTGTTCTTGAGGAATTTTTCTTCGGACAGGCGAATGGCCACAGCCGGCGTCAGTATCTCGGACAAGCGCGCGAAAAATCCTTTTTGTTTGTCCGTCGCCGGATCCAGCGGCACAGTCAGGAAAAATTTCTTCTCCATGATGTCAC
>CAIKNB010000053.1 GCA_903828685.1 Candidatus Uhrbacteria bacterium
CGGTCTTCATTTCGGCGATGGTCCCTTTGTTAAGGACCATGCCGCCCAGAAGCTGCACGTCATAATGGCGCATGCCCAGCACGCGGCGTGAAGCCTCGCGCACCACGGCAAAAGCCTCGGGCAACACCTCGATTAGCTTGGCGCCCCGATCGAGCTGCCGGCGCAGTTCCGGCGTGATGTCGCGCAGTGCAGCGTCGCTTTTAGCCCGCATCGACGGCTCAAGCTGATTAACCCGAACCACCAACGGCTGCAGGCGTTTTAACTCACGTTCATGCGCCGTACCGAAAATCTTCTTAACGACATTTCCAATCATGGATGTTCCATCACTCCGTCGGTATTACCGAAATAGTTTAGAGGCCACCTATACATAGCCGCGGTCGCCCTGACCCGCAAGGCCCACGATATACCACCGTTATGGCAAAGGAGCTTCCTTCAACGCATGTTCCGCGACCACCACGGTCTTAATCCCGCCGCGCACGGCGAAATCACCCTCGATCCGCATGCGCCTGGGCGCCAAAACGCGCACCAGATCGTTGAGAATCAGATTGGTGACCGCCTCGTGAAAATGCCCCTCGTTGCGAAATGACCAGAGATAAAGTTTGAGCGACTTCAGCTCCACGCACAACCGATCGGGCACATAGGTTATGCGCAAGACCGCGAAATCGGGCTGCGCCGTCATCGGGCAAACGCAGGTAAACTCTGGACATTCAAAGCGAATTTCATAATCTCGCTCTGGCGCCGGATTAGGAAACGTTTCAAGTTCTTTGTTTGGCGTAGTTGACATGGGATGCTCTTAGCGCAGGGTGCCTTTCTCTGTGACAAATTGGAAGATACAAATTATTTTGGCTAAAACAAATCTTGGCACAGTAAAGAGCGGCGCCAGTTGCGCTGGATGCGAGCGCGCCCGAAGCGGCGCGAGAGCGCGTAGATGAAAATCGCCCTCATCCATCCCCCTAGCTGCGACCCGACGGCGCCCCACCTGGCCCTGCCCGCGCTCGCCGGTTTTCTCCGTCGCCACGGCCTTGAAACTTTACTCATCGATGCCAACGTTGAAGCATACGATCGCTTGCTGCGCCGCGAGTCTCTTCTCTCCTTAGAACAGCGCATTACCGGAAAACTCGCCAGCTTAGAAAAACTTTCCTCACTCGATCACCAGGCGCAACTTGCCTATTTGCAATACTGCGACACCTTGGCTGCTACCGAAATACCTAATAAAATCAACGATGCATGCAACGTATTACGCACTGAAAAAAACTTTTTCGATCCCCCGCGCTATTTCGCGGCTAGCGCCACCATTGATGCGGCTTTGCAGATTATTTCCGCGGCTTATTACCCATTGGAGCTGCGTTTCACCTCGTACCGCACGCCGTTTGCGCTCACCAGCCCCGAGGAGATCGCCCGCGACGCCCAACCCGAAAACGATCCCTTTGATGACTATATCTCGGACGATCTCATTCCCCGTCTGCGGCAGGCGCGTCCCGGCATCATCGGACTTTCCGTGGTCTTTCCCGGACAATTACAACCCGCATATTCCTTTGCGCTGAAGATCAAACAGGCGCTGCCCGAAGCACATCTCACCGTGGGAGGCCCCGCCATGAGCCAGCTTCTCACCCGCCTGCAAGGCGAGCGCCTCGAGCGCGCCCTTGGTCCCTTCGATTCAGCCGTGCTCTTCGAGGGTGAACATGCCCTGC
>CAIKNB010000054.1 GCA_903828685.1 Candidatus Uhrbacteria bacterium
CCGGAAAAGGTAAAGAAGGCGCAGCACACCATCCGCAACTCGCTCATCGGGCTCGTCATCATCGTCTCAGCCTGGGCTATCGTGAGTTTTATCCTGAATCTTTTTGCCACGCAACTCGGCGGGGGATTGTATGGCGGCACCACCCAGCCCTTGGCGCCGTTTAGCGTGTCGCCTGGCGCCGCCTGCTTGGGCAAGGGCATTATCGACATGCAGTTGCCAGATCGTAATGCTACTGATGTACCGCGAAATTCTCCGATTATCGTGACGTTCAAAAAAGCCATCAAGCCAGAATCTCTCATGAGCGACTGGACCGAAGCTGCCAGCACCACCAAGGCCGAGTTCGCCATGAACAGCACCAACGTGGTCATATACCGCACTAAAGATGGCCCCACCGGAGCGTTGAACGGCGACAAAGTCAAAGTCCGCTACACTAAAGACCTCAAGACGTTCGTGTTCAAACCCGTGGACTACCTGGGCAATGCTTCGAACAATACGGACTACACGGTTTTGCTCATAGGCGGCAAGAGCGGAGTTCTGTTGTCTGACGGCTCGCCAGCCATCACCTGCTCGCCAACCAATCAATATGCCTGGCAGTTCCAGGTTTCCACCGTGGTGGATTTGACGCCGCCTACGGTCACGACCGTGGTGCCTTGGCCCGGAGGTCTGTACGCGCGCAACATCGTGGTGCAGATAAATTTCAGCAAAGCCATGGATCCGACGGCGGCGCAAGGCAAAACCTCGGACGGTTTTTCCAATATCGATAGCATCGCCACGCCCACAGGCACGACCCAGACCACGGACGTGCAAGGCGAGTACCGCATCTCCAACCAATATAAGACCGTGGAATTCGTGACCGACGTAAAATGCGGAACCAACTCATGCGGCCGCGACATCTTCTGCTTGCCGGCACATAGCGCAATACAGGTCACGGCTAAAGCCGCATCCTTGGATGGTCCGGGACCGCAAGCCGCTTTTACCACCAACGGTTACGATGGCTTGGTGAGCGTGGTGGGCAATTCTTTGGACGGCAGCGTGTTGGGCGGCGACGGCAAAGCCGACGGTCCGCCCAAGGATAATTACATCTGGACTTTCGGCACGTCTGACGACATCAAACTTAGTCCGCCCGCCATAACTTTCACCACGCCTGATTCCAATCCGCAGACGGGCAAGAATTCCAACGTGCCGCTGGATCAGCTGGTCCAGGCCAACTTTGATTCCTTCCTTCAGTCATCCACGTTGAATACCGACAACGTCACGGTGGATGCGCACGGCAAGACCGATCAGCCGGATACTTTTTGGTGGGAAGTGGGTATGAAGATGATCAAGGCCGACGGCAGCGAAGCCGACCTGACTAAGATTCCGCCCGAAGTTCCGACTGCAGCCGCGCTGTTCCTCAAGCACCGCGCCTTTTTGCCTTCCGGCACATATCCTAACTTGAATTATTACGATCCCTACATCATGTCGGACGTGCAGGATGCGTACCAAAATTGCTTCAACCCGGCGCGCCAGTGCGGCGACACGATCAACGTGAATTGCTGTGCCTACCGGTCGTCATCTGACGATTGCTCAACCATCCTACACAAATGAAACTTCGTAGTCTGATACTTTCATTCGCGTGCGCGTGCAGCCTGGCCTGCGCGGGTTTGGCCATGTGGACGGTGCCGGCTTACGCGCAAGTCGATACCGGACTGAATGCCGTGGGCCAAACCATCAAGCTGCCGAATACGGATCCGCGAGTCATCGTGGTGCGCATCATCAATACGGCGTTGGGCGTGATCGGCATCATCGTGGTGGCGCTCATGCTCTACGCCGGCTTCCTGTATATGACCGCCGGCGGTGATGCCGAGAAGGTC
>CAIKNB010000055.1 GCA_903828685.1 Candidatus Uhrbacteria bacterium
ATGGCTCATGGAAAAATCCCACATTTCAGAAATCCTGACTACACAATACGATATAGTTTTGAACGGTTACGAAGCTGGCGGCGGCAGCATCCGCAACCATGAACCAGAGGCGCTCAAAAAAGTTTTCGAGATCATGGGCTTTGAGGAAGCCGAAATCCAGGAACAGTTCGGCCACATGCTGGAAGCCTTCTCCTATGGCGCACCTCCGCATGGCGGCATCGCGCCGGGCCTGGACCGCTTGGTCATGCTTTTGGCGGGCGAGCCCAACATCCGCGAAGTCATCGCTTTCCCCAAGACCGGAGATGCGCGCGACCTTATGATGGGTGCGCCGTCCCAGGTGCCTCAAAAGAGTCTTGACGAGGCGCATATCAAAATCTCCAAATCGTAGTGGTACGGCGCGCCATGCCCCTACCATTTTCCCGTCCATTGCGCTAATATTCGGCTGTGGCTGTAACGTTCAAGATCGAGCATTTTGAAGGGCCTTTGGACCTCCTACTCCAGCTGGTAGAGCAGGAGCGTCTTGATATTTCGCAGGTTTCGCTGGCTACCGTGGCTGAACAGTTCGTGGCCCACATCCAGGGCAATCCGGATATACCTATGGAAGAGCTGGCGGACTTTTTGGTCGTGGCCGCTAAGCTGGTCTACCTCAAATCCAAGCTGCTCATGCCCGAGCTGGCCGATACCGAACTAGAAGAAGGCCCTGACCTCGAGACCCAGCTGCGCATGTACCGTGCATTCGTCAAAGCTTCGCACGAGATAGATGCCAAGTGGCGCTCCAAGCTCCGTTCGTATGCGCGCACGCGCCGCGCCTTCCGGCTGCAGGAAGTTAAATTCTTGCCGCCGCCCGACGTGACTTCCGCAGCGCTGCAAGATATCATGCGCCGCGTCATCTCGCGCATCGAACCGTTCCTTAAATTGCCCAAAGCCGCGCTTGAGCGCGTCATCACAGTGCAAGACAAAATCAAGCAGCTCTACGCGAGCATCCGCGATCGCGCCAAACTTACTTTTTCATCCTTCTTGGGACGCAAAACCGACAAGCCCGAAGCCGTAGCCAGTTTCTTGGCTTTGCTCGAGCTGGTGAAGCAGCGTTTCGTGAGGGTGCGCCAGACGGATTTGTTTGATGAGATAGAGATCGAAGCGCATCCCGAACCTCCGGCCCAAGATCCTTTTGCTGAATCATACGTATGACCCTGGACCAAACCATCGAAGCCATTCTGTTCGCGGCTGCCAAGCCGCATAGCGTCAAGCGTCTGGCCGAGCTCACTTCGAGCGAAGTCGCTGACGTGGAGATAGCGCTCAAAGCCCTGGCGGAACGCCTGGATTCTTCGGGCAGCGGCATCATGCTGCAAAAGAAAGGGCATGATTACGAGCTGGTGACGCGTCCGGATGCGGCTGAGATCGTCTCGCACGTGGTCAACGAAGAAGCGCAAGGCGAACTCACGCGCGCTGCGCTTGAGGCGCTGACCATCCTCGCATACCGCGGCCCCATGACGCGACCGGAGCTGGAACAGATCCGCGGCGTGCATTCTTCCATCATCCTGCGCAACCTCATGCTGCGCGGCTTGGTCGAGGAGCAGGAAACGGATAGATTCGGCCAGATGATGTATGCCGTGACTTTCGATTTCCTCAACCATCTGGGCATGAAAAGCGTGGAGGATTTGCCGGATTACCAAGAGCTGCGTGGCCATGCGGCAATCAGCGACGTGTTGGCGCAACTGCAGGAAGCCGCGCCTACCCCGGACCAAGAAACAAAATAATACAAACTATGATCGGCACGCTTATCGGCCTTCTGGCAGCTCTTACCCTGGGTTCTCCTGCTCAAGCACAAGCTCGGACTTTGCCTGCTGTGAGCGCTACGGCTCAAGCTGCTACCGCAACTAAGCCGCAAGCGCCGCTCAAGCGCCGCACCGATAGCTTGGGCATCAAGACCTCGGCCCCCTCGGCTTTTGTGGCGGATTTGGCCACGGGCAGCGTGCTCTTTGCCAAGGATCCGCACCGCGTCTTGCCTATCGCAAGCCTGACCAAACTCGTCACGGCCATGGTGTTCCTGGATCAGAAGCCTGATTTCAATCAGACATTGACCTATCAAGCTGGAGATTTTGACCAGCAGAGTACGCCCGTATTTTCGGCTGGCGAGCAACTTAGCTATGGCGACGTGTTCAAATCCATGCTCGTGGGCTCGGTCAATGCTTCAGCCAATGCTTTGGCGCGCGTTACCTTGGGCAAGGAAAAATTTGTGGCAGCCATGAACAACAAGATGCGGGAGCTAGGCCTCAAATCACCTGTCTTCGTGGAACCGAGCGGTTTGGATCCGGCTAACCAAGCTGACGCTGCCGACATAGCCGCCATTATCGCCACGGCTACCGGTTACCCGCAGATCCGCGAGGCTGATGCCCTGCCTATGATCGTTGTCCACGGTAAACTCACCAACAAAACCTATTCCATCAAATCCACGAATCTGCTCCTGGAAAGTTTTCTGAATAAAAAACCTTACTCCGTAGTGGTGGCTAAGACCGGTTCGTTGCCCCAAGCCGGATACTGCATGGCGCAGGTGACGCGCAACGACAACGGCCATGAGGTGGTGGCCGTGGAGCTGGGCAACGACAATCATTTCGGACGCTTTCAAGATATCAAAGTGCTGACTTCCTGGGCGTTCAATACGTATGAGTGGCGGTGAACCATATGCATATCGGCATCGACTTGAGGTGTCTGCCTGTCGTCGGTGAACCTGGCGACGGAGTGGCCCATGCCACGCGCGAACTCTTGCGCGGATTGATTAACGTCGCGCCCGGCGCTCACCAGTGGACTCTGTTTGTGCCGGAAAATTCGGTGGGCGATAAGGAGCGGCACATCTTTCAGGAATGCCAAGGTCCGTCTTGCCGCGTGGTCAAACTGCAGACTGCGGCAGGCGGTTCTTTGCGCCAATCCTTGCAGCGCCATCCGTGCGAATTATTGTTCGTGCCATCAGGCGCTGCCGCGCCCGGCCTGCGCGTGCCGTTGATTCCTTGGGTACACGACATCGCCATCTTTGAGCATCCCGAATGGTTCCCCCAATCGTTATTGAAACGCACGTTGACCACCAATCTGTTTAGGAAGGGCGTGCTCAAAGCGCCGCAAGTGCTGGCCGTTTCGCAGTTCACCAAAGACGAATTGGTCCGCTTGTTCAATTTGGACCCGGCCAAGATTACCGTGACCTGGGAGGGCGGGGATTCTGTGTTGGGTAAACTCCAGGGCGCGGATCTTAGCGCAGCCAAACAGCAAGCCAAAGCGCGTCTTCAGGCGCGCGGCGTGGTCCATCCATTCATCCTTTGTCTGGGCACGCTCGAACCGCGCAAGAACATCCCCATAGCGCTGACTGCTTGGTCGCAGGCCAAGCGTTCATTCAGGCGTCCGGTGGATTTGGTGGTGGCGGGACGCGACGGGTGGAAGTTGAATGCCATCGCGAAATCTTTGGATGCGGCGACGACCCCTGTGGCCCACGAAGGGCCGCGTCTGCATCGCATCGAAACGCCGACTGACGAACATCGGCGCGACTTGCTATTGGCCGCCGACCTGGTGGCTCTGCCTTCATTATATGAAGGCTTCGGTCTGGTAGCGTTGGAAGGTATGCAGGCGCAAACCGCGGTGGCCGCATCGAACGGAGGTTCTTTGCCTGAAGTATTAGGATCAGGCGGCCTGATTCTGCCGCCGCAGGAAGTCGGAGCCTGGGCCGCTGCTTTCGTGGATATCATGAATGATGCCGAAGCCAGGAAGCGCCTGGCCCAGCAAGGCAAAGAGCAAAGCGCGCGCATGAGCTGGGAACGTTCGGCTAAGACGGTCTTGGAAATCTTGACGCGGGCTAAGATATAGGTTATTGTGCGCAGCAGGCAGTAATCAGTCGTAAATCATCGCGGGATAGAGCAGTTGGCAGCTCGCCAGGCCCATAACCTGGAGGTCGCCGGTTCAAATCCGGCTCCCGCAACAAATTAGAATAACCAAGAAACAATAACCAAGACACAAACAAATAAGGAAAAATTATTGGAAATTGAAATTTGTTTCTTGGTCATTGCTCGCACAGCGAGCCGAGGTAGCTCAGCGGTAGAGCGAAGG
>CAIKNB010000056.1 GCA_903828685.1 Candidatus Uhrbacteria bacterium
CCTATCTCTGTCTGCATCTCTTCGGCTTTTCGACAAAAGTTGTCGCAGCTTGAGGCCCACGCGTTCAAGTTTCGCATTGTAGGTGTCCGCCTCCTGGTCGAACGCACTAAAATCGGCCTTTAGTTGTGCCTATGCACCGTTCTGCGAGTCCACCGCAATTTGGTTCCGTTGGGTCGGAAGGCCCATTCGCCCCATCAATGCACTTTATAGTAGCCTTGTCATCAAACAGTTCTGGTTGGAGGGCCATTAACTCAATCAGGTTGTCCGAATACATCTGTCGTATTTTAAGTTCTTGTTCAGGGGTCATGGCGTGCCTCCTTTCTCGGCGTTATCAGCGTCACGCTCTGCGCACGACTCCTGAACCCATTCCTCAAAGACGTGCTCAAAGTGCGTCTCGAGTTGGCGATAGATGTCCGACACGATGCGCGTGAAATGGCGCAGGTCTTCAAAGTCACACCCCTCCGCGTTCATGTTGTTGTACCCGAGCGCCAGTCCTCCGCAGCAGTCCAACTCGGTCAATTCGCCGTCTTCAAACTGCTGTACCAACTCGGCCAGGGTCAGGGGTAGCTTAGATTGGGTGATGGGCAAATGGAATTTGCCGTCGTACTCGTCAATAATGCGGTATGCGATGCCTGCCTCGTTGGGGCGGGCGCGAAGGGAGATGACATCGCTGGTGGTCGAGCGCAGGCAGATTCGCGCTATCTCGACCTCACCGTACTGATAGTCGGGAAGATACTCCCCGCCCATGAAGCTCGGGTGGATGCGGCCGAGTTCGTTGCGCTTTGCCTCAGGTAGTTCATCGGGGAGCAACGCCTCTTCGATTTGGTCGAGTTGGCCGGCGTCCCAATAGTCGCGGATCATCTGCCGGCGGTTTTCGCCGGTCACATTTCTCAGGATAGCGGCAAGCGGATCGCCGTCGCTCCAGTAGGTCTCAGGAGCGAAGGAATAGTTGATGTTCGGGTAGTTTTTCATGGCGTGAATTAGCCCTGTGCTTTGCGGCTTCGGCGAACGGTCGACGGCGACCTATTTAGAGCTGGTTGGTTCAATGCGGACCTGAGCGAGCGCAGCGATAATAGAGCCGCTGGCTCATGCCCCGTTGGCCTCTTCCACCTCGACTATTGGGACCGGTTGGGACGCGAAGATCCCCATCCAGAACGCGAAGTCGTAGATCGCGCGCGCAAGCCGGCGCGGTTCGCTTCCCGTGCAATAGGACCGGGCGAGGGACGGGTCTTTCTGCCCACCGATGAACCGGAGTGCGGCTCGTTCGATGTTAATCTCACCGTTGGTAGCCGCACTACCGACCACATAGGTCTGGTAGATCCATTGGCAGCTTTGCAGTTCTGACTTGGCGGTCTCGGTCAGCAGGAGTTGGAGATCTTTCGGATGACTCCGCGCAAGATTCCGCCCGCCGCTCCAGCCCATTTCCACCCAGAACGATAGCTTCCAGGGCTCGTCCATCGCGATCGCGACCGGATAGATTACCGCAACTAAGCCGCGAATGATCCGCTGCTCGGCAGAGCCTGCCTTGTAATAGTTGTTGGTGAACTCGATGTAC
>CAIKNB010000057.1 GCA_903828685.1 Candidatus Uhrbacteria bacterium
AGAGGGAGGGATTCGAACCCTCGATACCTTTCGGTATGCTTGCTTTCCAAGCAAGTGCACTCGACCACTATGCGACCTCTCCACGAACTTATAGATTAAGCGGTTTTTTGCCGCGTAAATTGTGCGGGCATAGTATATTCAAAGCCTAAAATTATCAAGCCCTGACAAAATCAACTCGAACTTGTTAAGCCGTGTTTGACACCCCGCTTGCATTGCTGCGCAACTGCGCTATGCTTTGAACAATTAGCCAAGCTTTCATTAAACTAAAATTTTTTATATGAAAGTCCGCGAAATAATGGAAACCGAGGTAATAACTATCCCGCACAATGCCACGTACGAAGACGCGGCGCGGGTCTTGTACACTAGAGACATCAGCGGCGCGCCCGTGGTAGACGAGGATGGCCGCATGGTGGGAGCGGTGTCGGAAAAGGATTTGTTCCGTATCATGTATCCGTTTTATCGGAGCTATTACGAGCATCCGGAGTCGTATACGGATTACGAGGAGCGCGAGAACAAGATCGAAGAGATCCGGCTGCATCCGGTGCGCACGTTCATGACCAAAGAGGTCATCACCATCTCGCCGGATTCGCCGGTCATGCGCGCCGGGTCGCTTATGCTGGCACGTAACGTCAACCGTCTGCCTGTGGTAGAAAACGGAAGATTGGTGGGCATGATCAGCCGCAACAACATCTACCGCAAGATTTTGAAATATCATTTCGAAGTGGAATAGACCGGAAGCGTTCAAATCATCGTAGGGGCAAATGATTATTTGCCCCTACTTTAGTATTGAGCTATAGTGGCTCACGCAGATCCCACCACTTGCCCCGTTAGGCGCATCAAGGCGGGTTGTTTGCGTTTTTTCGCATATGCAAGACAAGATAACCATCAAGGGCGCGCGCGAGCATAACCTCAAGAACATCTCGCTGGAATTGCCGCGCAACAAAATGATTGTGTTCACCGGCGTTTCAGGTTCGGGTAAATCGAGCCTGGCTTTCGATACCATCTTTGCCGAAGGGCAGCGCCGCTACGTGGAATCCTTGTCCGCGTATGCGCGACAATTCTTGGGCCAGATGGACAAGCCGGACGTGGACGAAATCGAAGGTTTGAGTCCAGCCATTTCCATCGACCAAAAAGCACACAGCGCCAATCCGCGCTCCACGGTCGCGACTATCACCGAGATCTACGATTACTTGCGCGTGCTGTATGCGCGTATCGGGCATCCGCATTGTCCCATCGGCGGCGAACCTATCCGCAAGATGACAGTGGACGAGATGGTGGACGTGGTCACCAAACGCACCATCGAGATCCACGCCAATCCTTTTGAGATCGCCAAGCGTAAGACTGCAGAGTCGACCAACCAGATTGTGGTGCTGGCGCCCGTGGTGCGCGGCCGCAAAGGGGAGTATCACCAGCTGTTGCAGGACTTGTACCAAGCCGGCTTTTTGGAAATCAGACTGGACGGCAAGTGGTACAGCCTCAAGAGCCGCGTGCCTTTGGCGCGCTACAAGCAGCACACTATCGAGGTGGTGGTGGATCGCGTGCCTCTGGCTTGGCCCGTAGAAGGCAACACGGCGCTGCGTTCGCGCTTGGCCGAATCCATCGGCGTGGCGCTGGATCGCGGCAACGACAACGTGGTCGTGGTGCTGGATGACGGTTCCGAGCATCTCATGTCCTCGCGCTTTTCCTGTCCCACGCACGACTTCGCGTTTCCGGAAATCGAGCCGCGTCTTTTTTCCTTCAACTCGCCGTACGGCGCGTGCGAGGCGTGCCACGGTTTGGGCACCAAGGATATCTTTTCCGACGAAATCTGTTCGGCTTGCAACGGCGTGCGTTTGCGCCCCGAAGCTTTGAACGTCCTCATCGGCGGCAAGAGCATTGTGGATTTTACGGCACTCACCATCGACAAGGCGTACGAATTCATCGCGTATCTCGAACTCGACAAGGTAGAACAGGCTATCGCCGAACCTATCGTCAAAGAGATCATCGAGCGCCTGCAGTTCATGCTGGACGTGGGTTTGCACTATCTGACCTTGAACCGCATCGCAGGTTCGCTCTCGGGCGGGGAGGCGCAGCGCATCCGTTTGGCTTCGCAGATCGGTTCGCGCTTGGTCGGCGCATTATATGTTTTGGACGAGCCGACCATCGGATTGCATCAGCGCGACAACGCGCAATTGGTGCAAACGTTGGAAAAGCTGCGCAATGCGGGCAACACCATCGTAGTGGTCGAACACGACGAAAACACCATCGCCGCCGCGGATTATCTCGTGGATTTCGGACCGGGCGCGGGCAAACACGGCGGCAACATCGTGGCAGCCGGTCCTATGCCGGAAATCTTGAAGGACAAAAACAGCCTGACGTGTGCGTATTTGCGCGGCGACGTGTCCATTCCTGTTTCGCGTCCGCGCGCGCTGGCCAAACAATTCATCACGGTCAAGAAAGCCGCAGAAAATAATCTCAAGAACCTCACGGTAAAATTGCCGCTCAAGCGCTTTGTCTGCGTCACCGGAGTTTCGGGTTCGGGAAAATCCACGCTCATGATCGACGTGCTGTACCGCGCCATGGCGCGCCAGCTGAACGGCTCTTCGGCCAAACCTGGCAAGCACGAAGCCATCCAGGGCATGGAGTGGGTGGACAAGATTGTGGATGTGGATCAGTCGCCCATCGGACGCACGCCGCGTTCTAACCCGGCGACTTACACCGGAATGTGGTCGCATATCCGCGAACTTTACGCGCTCACGCCAGAGGCGCGCATGCGCGGCTACAAAATCGGACGCTTTTCGTTCAACGTGCCGGGCGGACGCTGCGAACATTGCGAAGGCCACGGCCAAATCGCCATCGAGATGCACTTTTTGCCGACCGTGTACGTGACGTGCGACGTGTGCAAAGGCAAGCGCTTTGATCGCGAGACGCTCGAAGTGAAGTACCGCCGCAAGAATATCGCGGACGTGCTCGCCATGACCGTGGAAGAGGCGAATGAATTCTTCCGCGATATCCCGCCCATCCACGACAAGCTGCAGATCCTGCAAGAGGTCGGCTTGGGTTATATCGAGTTGGGCCAGGCGGCCAACACGCTCTCGGGCGGCGAGGCGCAGCGCGTCAAACTGGCCACAGAACTCGCGCGACGCGACACAGGGAATACCTTTTACCTCTTGGATGAACCGACTACGGGCCTTCATTTCGACGACGTGCGCAAGCTGCTGGAAGTCTTGCAAAAGCTGGTGCAGCGCGGCAACACGGTCGCAGTCATCGAACACAACCTGGACGTCATCAAGAATGCTGACTGGATAATCGATCTCGGACCCGAAGGCGGCGACAACGGAGGCCGCGTGGTGGCCGAAGGCACGCCCGAACAGATCGCCAATAATCCCAAAAGCGCCACTGGCCAGTTCCTGAAGAAATATTTCAAATAAACAAAGGCCGTCCGGAGTACGGACGGCCGAGGGTAAACAAGGCGGAGCTAGTCGACTTTGCTGCTTTTGTCGTGCAGCAGCGCGGCTGGCAGGAACGCGTTCTTGATGCGCTGCGTTTCCTTATCCACCATGTATGCGTGGAGTTTATCGTTATTCTCCAGGTACCTGACCAAGCGGCGCAGACAGCGTTCGCGGTCGGGTTCCAACAAGATATTGAGGTAAGGCCGTTTGCCGGGCTGGGCTCTTTTGCCCAAGCGTACGACTTCGCTGGCCCGATACATGAGCTCTTCGCGTTTGGCTAGCCACATCCTCTCGTCGCTCATGGCCGGCGGCGGCACGGAGAATGTGTGCCGTGATGCCGAGATTTTGGCTTGGATGTTTTCCCAGGGCAGGAGCAGTAGTTCCGGATAGCTTTCGGGCGAACGTCCGAGGATGCGCATGAGCGTATACATGCGGAAGTAGACGACTTCCGGCGCGAGCATCAGGAAGGTATGAAAGTCGCAGGGCGGACGCGCTTGGCGCGTTTGTTCCAGGCGCTCCATGTGTTGCAGCTCCAACTTGGCTAGATGCGAAGTCTGGCGCTTCAGGTTGGCGATTTTTATGCGGCGTATGCGGTTGCGGCCGTCCTCGCACAAATCATGGTTCAACAGCAAGCAAGCGAAGAACCTGACGCGTGAATTTTGGGGTTTCGCATTGGTGCTGATCCTAAACCAGCTCCTAAGCTGTTGCAGATTCTGGACTTGGTTGCAGGTGACATTATTAAGCCAGCTGTTGCAGTCCAGGAACGCCTTCCATTTTTCTTCGCTCCAATCAGGCGTCGCAAGCGTGTGTATCAGCTTGGCCGTCCCATACCAATTCACGGTCTCGTCCTCTTCGTCTTCTTCAGTCGTTTCTGCGGGCGGAGCGACGGGCCTTGGTTCGACGATCTTCGGCGTTGCCGGGTTGAAAAACTCGAGCGGTTTAAGCGGGAGATTGTCGCGCGATGGCAACGGAGCGGGCGGCGGCTGAGGTTGGCTCTGCGCTGTTTCCATCGCGACTTGGGTGACGACCCGGACCTTTTCCCTTCTCGGTTTGACGCACTTCGCCGGTTTCAGCGGTTTTGGTTTTGCCAGATGCAGCGGTTTGCCGAGTTGCGGAATGGTGTTTGTCCATACCCGCGGGTCACGATTCAATTCCACGTTGCCGGTGTACCAGGCATTCAGGATTTCCGCGGTCTGCAGCATGGCGCGTGGTTGTTTGACCGCCAGAATGCTGATTGCATCCAAGCTGAAGCCGAATGATAGGAACAGCTTGAAATTGGCGTCTATTGTCTGGATGACCTGGGTTTTGTGGTATTTCTGAACCCTGGCCAAGAGGCGCGCCGTGTTGGCATCGCAGCCATTGGATTCGAACATCTCCTGCAGCCGGATGGCGTGCAGCGGATTCAGACGCCAGGTCGTTCCGCAACGGTTGTCCAACTGGAACAACTCGTAATATTCCCAACCTTTGCGCTCGAATTCCCCGAGGATTTCGCGTGCGTTCGTGGGGAAAGAGCAGGCAAAGCGTATCGCCAAGTGTTTGGCGAGCCAGAGTTTTACGCCTTTTTCGGCGACCAGGTAATTAATCAGCGGAGCTGCCAATCGCAGGTAGCCTCTTTGCATATTAATACCTCGCTTTTATGTCTAATGTACCGGGATAATGTCACCACGTTTGACCCATATCGTCAAAACCCTTTACTCTAGTGCCATGATTCCCGATTACGTGAAAATCAAGAACCGTACTTTGCCGGATGAGCCGGGCGTTTATCTGATGAAGAATGCGGCTGGCAAAGTCATCTACGTAGGCAAGGCCACGTCGCTCAAGCGTCGCGTGGCGTCATATTTCCAAAAGAGGATTCTCGATGAGCGGGGAGAGAGGATTGAGCAAATGGTTTCTGAAATCCGTTCCATCGATTACATCGTCAAACCTACGGTCATCGAGGCATTGATTCTGGAAGCCAACCTGATCAAATATTATTTTCCGCCGTACAACGTAAAAGACAAGGACAACAAGAGCTTCCTTTACCTCGTCATCACCAAAGAGGATTTTCCGCAGCCTTTACTCATCCGCGGCACAGAGCTGGGAGATGACGCGGCGAAAAAATATAAAGCCGTGTTCGGTCCGTATACTTCGCCGCATTCTTTGCGGGCGGCACTGGACTTGATCCGTAAAGCCATACCGTGGTCGACCTGCGAGAGTCCGGATACTAAGTCTAAACGCGAACCTAAAGCCTGCTTCTATTACCATCTCAAACAATGTCCGGGCGTGTGCATCGGCGCCATCTCAAAACAAGATTACGCTAAGATCATCCGCGACCTGATCAAACTCTTTTCCGGCAAAAAAGACGATTTGCTCAAACAATACAAACGCGAGATGAAAGCCGCATCCCAGGTGCGTGATTTTGAACAGGCTGCGGATTTGCGCGACAAGATATTTTTTCTGGAACATATACAGGATGTTGCGGTCTTGAAACGCGAAGACACGGATATCGATAAAATCCGCGAAGGCGAAGCGCCGATCAACCTGTTCGGCCGTATCGAGGGTTATGACATCTCCAATATCTCCGGTACCTCATCAGTCTCTTCTATGGTGGTGTTCGAGAATGGAGCTCCGGCTAAAGCCGAATACCGCAAATTCCGCATCAAAACCGTGGTGGGTTCTAACGATGTGGCCAGCATTAAAGAGACGTTGATGCGTCGTTTCCGCAACTCTTGGCGCAAACCCGATCTCATTCTTATTGACGGCGGCATCCCGCAAGTCAACGCGGCTATCCAAGTCGTGCGGCATTTTGAACTCGGCATCCCGGTCGTGGGTTTGGCAAAAGGCCCGGACAGGAAAAAGGACGAACTCATCTGCGACCGCAATAACCTGGAAATCTGTAAGCTCTGCGCAAGCCACAAAGACTTGCTGGTGCATGTTCGTGACGAAGCGCATCGTTTCGCGATTTCATACCATCGAAAATTGCGCGGCAGGCTTTAGATATATAAAGAGCGCCTAGCTGATTGACTTCTGAAACAGGGTTTGTTAAGTTTGTTTTCCTTCCAACCAGGAGATGAAGGATGAGTAAGAACAGTCAGCGGACAAAGAAATCAGGCAATTCAACTACATTCAGTCTTCTCGACGCCCTTTACATGCAATTCGTGGCCAAGCTTAATCTCTGCGAAACTGCGGACATCGAACTTGGCATCAAGAAGATGCAGATCAAGACCCCGGCGGAAAAGGTCAGGTGTAGCGAAGCGCGTACCTTGACCGAAAAGGAGGCTAAATTATTTCAAGTCAAGACGCCAGCTGTCATCTTCATGCTTTCACGTGGTCAGATACCTCGGATCGCCTATCTGGAGACCTATCGCGATGCGCAGCGCAAGGAACACCACGCACTCCACATCGTCGATGCTCGTGGGCGTGAGGCAGGGATAACCGGCAATCACTTAATTGACAGCAAGGGTGCGGACCCTAGACTCGCCCTACGCGAACATGATTTGCCGGAAAGGAAAGATCGGCCCGTTTAAGGGCTAACATCGTAAGCGCCGTGCGGCTACTCCGCCGGCGTTTTTTTATGCCGAGGATAATTTAAATCCTTTTTACCCAAAAATTCATTGTTTTGACTATATCAAAATATATTGATATAGTCTAATTCGACAATTATGAAAATATCCTGTTGCCGAAAAAATGAATCAACCAAAGAGCTAGCCATGACAGTCGATTTTTTGAAAGTCCTCGCTGAGGAAAATCGTCTGAAAATCATGTGCACACTTCGTTCGGGCGAAAAATGCGTGTGTGACATTTGGCGGTTCCTCGACTTGCCGCAAAATCTCGCGTCACACCATCTTAAGATCCTGAAAGATTTCAAACTTATTGATTCCCGTAAAGACGGTTTGAAGGTCTACTATTCGATCAATTCGAATGAAATGTCGAAATATAATTCGTTTTTGAATCATTTCCTTAAATCATATGAGCAATAGCATCAAGATTCAGGTTTTAGGGACGGGTTGCCCTTCCTGTAAGAGACTTTATGAAATCACCAAAGAAGCGGTTGCGGAAATGAACCTGGGAACGGAAGTGGAATACGTGAACGATATCC
>CAIKNB010000058.1 GCA_903828685.1 Candidatus Uhrbacteria bacterium
AGTCCTCTCCAACATCAAGCGCCTCAAGGATATCGGCAGTTTCCGCGGCTCGCGCCACATTCGCAGTTTGCCGGTACGCGGCCAACGCACCAAGACTAACTCGCGCACCGTGCGCGGCAACGTGCGCCGTACCACTGGTTCGGGCAAACGTAAGCTGGATAAGAAATAATCTATGGAAGAAGCAGACAAAAAAGCCAAAGCGGAAAAAACCGCAACGGCATCAGCTAACGAAGCCAAGGCTAAGGCTCGCCGCAAAGGCGCCAAGGCCAAAGTTTCTGTTCCGCATGGCCGCGCGTACATCCAGGCCACGTACAACAACACCATCGTGACGCTGGCGGATCTTAACGGCAATGTGCTCTCCTGGTCGAGCGCCGGTTCTTCCGGCTTTAAAGGCCCGAAGAAAGCTACGCCGTACGCCGCTTCGATCGTGGTGAAGAACGCTTTGGATAAAGCTGCCGGCAGCGGAATCAAAGACGTCAACATTTTCGTGACTGGCGTGGGCCAAGGACGTGAAGGTGCCATCCGGGCATTCCAGGCCAACAACATCAACGTGCTTTCGATCAAGGACATAACTCCGATCCCGCATAACGGCTGCCGCGCTCCGCGACCGCGCCGCGTCTAAACCTAGATTTTTATGAGACTTCGAGTCACTGCAAAACGAGTACGCCGCGAAGGCGTGAACCTGGACGGACGCGAGAAGATGGCGCGCATTTTGGAAAAGCGCCCGTATGCGCCAGGCGTGCACGGACCCACAGGCCGCAACCGCCAGACGGACTACGGCAAGCAGCTGCGTGAAAAGCAGCGCGCTAAACTGGTCTTCGGCGTGGCCGAGCGCCAGTTCCGCAATTACTACGAGAAGGCCAAGCTGATGAAGGGCGATACTGCCGAAAGCTTGGTGCGTTTGCTGGAATTGCGTTTGGACAACGCCGTGTTCCGCGCAGGTTTTGCCAAGACGCGCGCCGCGGCCCGCCAATTGGTGAGTCATGAGCACGTAGATGTGAACGGCAAAAAGGTGAACATCGCGTCATATCAGGTGCGCCCGGGCGAAATCATCACGATCCGCAAAACCAAACGCGAAAAGAAAATCTGGAAACTCTTTGCTGAAGCAGCAACCAAGACTGAAGTGCCTTCTTGGATCACGGTTGATGCCAAGGAATTGACGGCAAAGATCACAAGCGTACCGGCCGGAGAAGAACTCAAGCAGGTCTTTGAACCTCAACGTGTCGTTGAATTTTATTCACGTTAAACGCGCACTTTTTATATGGAATCCTTGCTTCTCCCCACAAAAATCCGTTTCACCGCCGGCGAGCGCCCCAACGAGGGCGTGCTTGTCGTCGAACCCTGCATGCCGGGTTACGGCACTACCATCGGCAACGCTTTGCGCCGCGTTTTGCTTTCTTCGCTGCCTGGCGCTTCGGTTACGGCCGTCAAAATCCGCGGCGTGGACCATGAATTCTCGACTCTGCCTAACATCAAAGAAGATGCTTTGGAAATCATCCTGAACCTCAAGGCGCTGCGCCTCAAGTGCTTCGCCGAGGAACCGGTCAAGTTGAACCTGACAGTCAAAGGCGAAAAGGTTGTCACCGCTGCTGATTTTTCCAAGAATGCGGATGTGGAGATCATGAATCCTGACTTGCAAATCGCAACGCTGACCGACAAGAGCGCCTCTATCGAGATGGAAATCACCGTGGCCCAGGGCCGCGGCTACCGCTCAACCGAAGAGCGCATCAAGGAAAAGTTGGATCTCGGCACCATCGCCATCGACTCGCTCTATAATCCGGTTATCGGCGTTTCATACAAAGTCGAAGCCACGCGCTTGGGTGAAAAGACTGATTACGACAAGCTTCTCCTGACCATCGAAACCGACGGCACCATGGATTCTTTGGATGCCTGCCGCACGGCCGTGGGCATTTTGCTCGACCATTTGAACCTGTTAAAGGACATCGCATATGAAGCACAGACGTAAAGGCAAGACGCTAGACCGCAAACAAGGTCCGCGCAAAATGTTGCTGCGTAACCTGGCCACAAGCCTGGTGCTCTACGAGCAAATCAACACGACTTTGGCCAAGGCCAAGGCGTTGCGGCCTATTGTCGAAAAGATCATCACCGCCGGACGCACCAAGACACTGGCTTCGCGCCGCAAGCTCGCGTCCGAATTGACGATCGAATCGGCAGTCAACAAAGTATTGGAAGAGCTGGGCCCGCGCTACGCCAAGCGCAACGGCGGCTACACGCG
>CAIKNB010000059.1 GCA_903828685.1 Candidatus Uhrbacteria bacterium
CTCGGCCGATGGCAACATCGGTTCGTGGTAAACCCTCTCTGGTGCAAGAGCAAGAACCGATTTCCGCGCAAGCGGGATGAGGAACTGGTAGCTCGCTCGAGGTGATGAGCAATCATCATCCCAGACAGATGGTCATCCCCCCGGTGAAAACCGGAGGACAAAATTCGGCTTATCGTCCAGTCTAAACATGAAACCCTCGGCAGAACGCCGGGGGTTTTGTGTAAACCGGCATGGAAATATCCTCTATATAAGGATATACTGATGGCTGATTTATGCGCATCCGCAGAATGGATCTGACTTTCACGGCGTTGCTCCTGCCTTTGGACGCCATCGCGCTTTTAGCCGCGGCCACTTCGGCATATGCGTTGCGCTTTTCGCGTTTCGTCACCGAAGTCAGGCCCATATTGCAAAACGTGAACTACGCCGAATACATTTCCGCAGCTTCATTCTTCGTCCTAGTATGGCTCATCCTGTTTGCCTTAGCCGGGCTGTATACTTCACAACCGCGCAAAGCCTGGAACGAACTTGGCCGCATCATCTTGGCCTGCGGCGCCGGTACTATGGTGGTGATCGCCACGGTGTTTTTCAGACGTGAAATCACGACTTCGCGTTTTATCGTGTTGGCCGTGCTCGTATTCTCCATCTTGTACGTGCTGATTGGACGACTGCTCTTGCGCACCGTGCGCCACCTGCTCCTGCGTCGGCGCATCGGCCACAAATATTTCGTGGTCATCGGATCTTCCACCGCGGCCAATGACCTGTCCAAAAGTTACCAGAGCCATCCGGTGTTCGGCGTGACCATCGTGAAACAATTCAAGACCTGGAATGCCGAGGCGCAAAAAGGCGTTCTCACGCTCCGCGACAAAGATGAACTCGACGGCATCATCCTGGCCGACACAGACCTGGAAAAATGCGCCGCGCTGGACCTGATCGCCTTCGCGGACGAACATCATCTGACGTTCCGTTACCTGGCCGACTTGTTCGCGGCCAAATTCACCAACATCACGGTCACCACCGACACCGGCATCCCGGTCATCGAGGCCAAACGCACGCCGCTCGACGGTTGGGGCCGCATCGCCAAGCGCTTTTTCGACTTCAACTTCGCGTTGTTTTTCCTCATCCTATTCTCTCCCCTGTTGCTCGTCTCTTGCGCGCTGTTGCTCATCGAAGACGGCTTGCCCGTATTCTTCCAAAACGAACGCGTGGGCGAACAAGGGCGCAAATACAAGCTCTACAAGCTGCGCACCATGTGGCGCAAATTCTCCATCGGTCCGCAATTCAAAGACAACGGCAAGGAAAGATTGGAATTGGAAAAACAATTGATCAAACAGAAAAGCATCAAAGGCGGACCGGTCTACAAGATCGCGGACGATCCGCGCGTCACGCCCGTGGGCAAATTTTTGCGCCGCTGGTCCATCGATGAGTTGCCGCAATTCTGGAACGTACTCAAAGGCGACATGTCCATCGTGGGCCCGCGCCCGCATCAGCCGCGCGAGGTCGCGGGCTATGCACCGCACCATCGCCGCGTCTTCGCCATCCGGCCCGGCATTACGGGCATGGCGCAGATTTCGGGGCGCAGCGATCTGGAATTCGAGGACGAAGTTCGCCTCGACACTTGGTACATCGAGAACTGGTCATTGTGGTTGGATCTGTATATCGTCTTGAAAACTCCGTTCGCGATTTTATACCGGAAAGGAGCGTATTAACCAAAAAATAGCCGCCCACCAGAGGTGGACGGCGCAGAGTCAGCAGTGATGTTCGATGCAGAACTCAGTGCAGAGTTCTTGCATGATTTTTTCAGCCGCGTCCTTTTGCCAGAATTGGCCGTACGCGGTTTCGACGATATGTTCCGGCGCGAGGCGGCTGAGGAGCGCCTCGGGCAGATGCTTCCTGAGGAACGTCTCGTAACCGCAGTAGTTGCCGACGCGCTTCCTTATCGTCTGCCTGGCTTGGCGCATGAACCAATACCAATGCAGGAAGCGTTCCGGCGGATTGAATAGGACTTCGCATTCCACGGGCGTCCACTTCCCATCCAACAAATTGACGATTTTCCATGAGCCCATGTGATGCGTTGCATCAACCGCGTGCGCCTTGATTTCATCAGAATCAATGGCCGTCACGGCTGATGGTTTTCCGTACTGGCCATCTTCGTATACGCGACGCAAGACCGTGCCCACGTGGATGCGCTTTTGGCGCAGGTATGCCGAGGCTGCCATGATGCGCTCGTTCGACAGAACATGCATGCCATCGACAGCAGCTTGCGAAACCTCGTTCGGATGGCGGTCAACCCCCAAGATTCGGCTCTTTCTCGACCGGGATGCGTAGTTGATAAGCTCCGACAGATTGGAGCGCGAGATGCCCTGCGGGATATCTATCCCGAGCGACTTAGCATAATTAATTTGCTTTTGGGTCGGCGACACTATTCCCATGAATGATTCTCCTTTTGTGCGTTGTTTGGTGCAATGAACTAAAATTGTATAGCGCGGACTTTACTCTCTGTCAACCGAGAAACAACGCTCTTCCATCCAGTCTTGACTTTTCCGCCGACAAATCCATGCACCGCGCATAAAATGAGCACGCATGGGGATGAAAGTCGCTTTGGTCCATGATTATCTGATCCAAGACGGCGGTGCCGAACGCGTTTTAGGCTGTCTGCAAAAGATGTTCCCCGAGGCTCCGACCTATACCGTGCTGCACGATCCCGACCATCCGCAAGCGCGCGGCAAAGTCGTGCGAGCCTCTTTTTTGGACCGCTTTCCCCTGGCGCATAGCCATTACCAATGGTACATGCCGCTCATGCCGCTGGCCGTGGAGCATCTGGATTTTTCGAAGTTCAATCTGGTCATCTCCTCCAGCAGCTCTTTTGCCAAAGGCATCATCACGCCGCCCGAAACGCTGCACGTGTGCTACTGCCACACGCCGACGAGATTTTTGTGGCAGGATCGCATCAGCTACGTCAATGATCTGCGCCAACCGCGCTTCATGCGCGCCCTACTCCTCCCCTATTTGCATAACCTACGCGTGTGGGACAGGCTGGCTGCGGATCGGCCTACGCACCTCTTGACCAACAGCCAGACCAGCCGCGACCGGATCAAACGTTATTACGGACGCGACGCCGCGGTCATCTATCCACCGGTGGACGTGGAGCGTATCCCTTTATCCACGACGCCTGGGACTTTTTGGCTGGCCGGCGGACGCTTGGTGGGCTACAAACGTTTCGACCTGATCGTCAAAGCTTTCGCCAAGTTGCGGCTGCCGCTTAAGATTTTCGGCGTGGGTCCGGAATACCGGCGACTCAAATTCATGTCAGGCAAAGAGACGGAATTCCTCGGCTACATCAGCGATGCGGAAAAAATTTCTTTGTACCAGAACGCCATCGGCTTTTTGCATCCGCAGGTCGAGGACTTTGGCATCACCGCCGTCGAGGCCATGGCTGCAGGCAAACCCGTGGTGACTTTCGGTTCAGGCGGCGGCGCCGAAACCGTGTTGGATGGCGTGACCGGAGAGCATATCGAAACGCAATCGTGGGAAAACATCGCGCATGCCGTGATCCGTTTTGAACCGCAGCGCTATGACCCTGCGACTATCCGCAGCCGCGCCGAAGAATTCTCCGAACAAAACTTCGTCCGCGGGCTGCGCGAATATCTTGCGTCAATCCATGCGGATAATCGTTGATGCGCGGCCTCTGGCCCTACCCATGCAAGGCGGCGTAGGCCGCGTGGCAGAGGAACTCGTGCGCGCTTTGGCCGCGGCGCATCCGGAAGACGAACTGATCTGCGCCACGACCGGCAGCGCGATTTCCGTCTTGCCCCCAAAGCTCTTGGAGCTGCCCAACGTCAAGCACGTCCATCTCAAGATACCCAACAAACTCTGGAGCGCGGCGTGCATCCTGAATCGCGTCTCGTTTTTTGAGCAGATAGAACAACGCTGCGGCAAAACTGACGCTTTCCTCATGCCCAATTTGGGCTTCGTGGGTTGCTTGCCGAAGAATGCTCCGAGCGTTCTGCTGCTCCACGACCTGTCATTTTTGATTGAACCGCGCTGGTTCACTTTCAAGCAACGCCTCTGGCACAAAGCGGTGAAAGCACACGATCTAATCCGTAAGGCGACGCGCTTGCTCGCGGTTTCAGAGACGACAAAGCGAGATGCTATCAGCTTGCTCAATCTCTCGGAAGAAAAAATCAGCGTAATTCCACTGGGCTCGACTTTGGCTGAAAAATCTCTTGACCCCAGCTACCAGCTACCAGTTACTAGCTATCCTGATCATTTTGTCCTCGCACTCGGTCTGGACGATCCGCGCAAGAATTCCGCAACCGCGATTGAGGCAGTTAAAATCCTGAGACAAAAAAATGGATATGAAGATGTGGCGTTGGTTGTTGTAGGGGCACCCCTTGGGGGTGTTCGGGCAGGTACAAAACCTGCCCCTGCATGGCTACGAATCATCCCCCATCCTACGGATACTGAACTCGCCGCGCTGTACCAAAACGCCGCGGCGTTCCTCTACCCTTCTTGGTACGAAGGCTATGGTTTGCCGTTGCATGAAGCCGCGCGACACGGCACGCCATGCGTGGCTTCGACCGCCGGCGCCTTGCCCGAAACCGCGCCTCTCGGCACGCTTTTTGCCAATCCCGCCAAACCCCAGCACTGGATCGAGGCAACCAAGCTGGCACTGAACCAAGAGCGGCGGATCATCTTATCCCAAAACACCTGGAATCAAGCGGCCTTGGCTTTGCATCAGGCCTTAACCTCCGCGTCTTGACTTTTTGCCTTAAAATTGGTACTTTCACCTATCCTTCAGCCATGTTGGCGAGGATGGGCTCTTTGACATCAGATGAACCAAAGGTGAATGAATGGCCGCAAGAAAAGACGGTCCAGCATATTTCATCCGTCTACCCGGAAAGAACGGCTTTGTTTTCGTGGAGGTCGATCTCGACAAGCTCAAATCGAGCGTGTTGACGGACATCTATGAGCGCGCTGATTCGGTCGGCAAGAGCCGCTACGTCAAGGCCATGGGCGCCGATCTCCGAATCACCGATGGCGTGGATACGTCGAGCCTGCTCGAGACCGTTCAGACGGTGACCGAACAGTGCCGCGACAACCTGCAGCAGATCGGTGAATCCGGTGGGCAGGTCTACGCGCTCCTGGAGTGCCTGAACATAGCCGGGATGCTCGAGACGCTCGGCCGCATGGATTGCCATGGCGCCGAAGATCAGGCGCGCGAAGCGCTGTATGCTTTCATGAGCAAAGCCTGCGAACTGGCGCAGAAGATGGCTGATTGCCAGGCCAACGCGCAGAACGCCATGGACGGAATCGACGGCATGCATGAGGTCGGCGTTTTGGCCGCTAAGGAGAACGACGAGTTCTATCTGACCTGGGCCAAAGCGTGCGAAGACCTGGTCAACCTGGTGGCATGCCTGGATGGCATGGAGAGCGATCTCCAGACGCATCTCGAGGATTTCACCAAGGCGCGCACCGAATGGATGCGCGTCCTCGAAGCAGCGCAGACCGAAGCCGTCCTGTTCCTGGACTCGGGCACGAATAGCTTCATGCTGCGCACCTTCAGCTATCGGGACACCCCCGAGGGTCGGCCGGAAATGGTCGAGGCCGTCAGAAAAGCCGTAGAGTACATCGAGCAGCTCAATACGCAAAAGGATTGGGCGCAGGATGCGTGGCTGGTCTACGACCGCAAGGTCTTCACCGTCATCGCGCCGCGGCGCCTCGAAATCCAACGCCTATGCACAGAGCTGGGCGATGCCTGGAAGCGGCTCAATGAGAAAGAGCGGGCTCCGGATAATGTCCCGCGTCCGCATCAGGTGCACGACGGCCTGATCAGCGAAGAGCTTTACCAGCATGCGCAGCGGTTGATGCATGACCCCAAGTGGGGCAAGCGCACCACGGAAAAAAGGCTGACCACATTGATTGACAAGATCGATGAGCAGCGCGGCACAAAACCCGAACTGCCCACGGAAGTCCGCGAGGTCGTCAAAGTGGCGCTGCGGCACATCGAACTGGTGCAGGAACAATGGCGCAGGGATTCGACTCCGGCGCCGCCTGCTGTGGCTCAGATCCCGGATGCCACCTTCAAAGCCGATGCGCCGCGCTGCGACCAAACGGCCGCACCGGACCAGGTGTACGAGATGGTCGTCGCCATCGGGTATGTGGTGACGTGCAGGACCAATGTGTTCTGCGGCACCACGGCAAACGCCATGCTCAAGACCTTGGCCATCCTCGGTAAGATCAGCGAGGAAGATGTGAAGCGCTACAGCGCGGACATCAACGATCGCGTCCGACGCGAACGCAGCCCTAACCCGATCCCTGACGGTGGAATCGTCCAAGCGTTCAAGACCAACACGGAACGCTGGATCTTCTACCGGAACCAAAAGGGCATCTGGATCAATAAGCTGACCAGAGCATCCGAGGAATTCGCCATGGAACTGATGCGTAAGCATGAGTTGACCAGAGAAGGCATCAAAACAGCTTTCCACCAGATGAGGGAAGCCAGAAACGCCGCCTACATGCAAAAGGCGACGAAGAAGCAGTGACTGTCAGCCGGGGACTCGCACTCGAGTACCCCGGCTCTTTTTTTTGCAAAAAAAATTCCCCGTGACCTTGCAAGCTGCGCAAGATCACGGGGGACGAATCACTTCGCGGGGTTTGACGAGCCTTTGCCCATCAGCTCCTCGAAGACGGAGTAACCGGTACTCAGGATTTCCGTGGCCAGCTCGCGCACGTCGCGCGGGTCGGTCACCGAATCTTCGGGGGCCACGAGCTCCACCAGGACGAACCTGGCGAACTCCATGCCGATGGCCTGCGACAGGAAGACAGTCGGACTGCCGGCCTGGATGGCTTGGGCGTAACCCAGACCGCCGATGTTGAACACCAAATCATTCTTGGTGCCCACTTGCTGCATGGTGACGGGACGCTCGAGCTGAGGATCACCCACGATGCGTTGGTGCCGCAAGCGGAACCACTTGTCGCGGATGCGCCACATGCGATCGGGCGTTTCCACCACCACGACCTCGCAGTATTCCTGCACTTCCTTGTTTTTCGAGTCCTGGGCCCTGATCACCACCTTGTCCGTGACATGGGTGGCGTGGAACGTGGCGCCGTCCGCCCCCTGTTCCACGAGTTCGCCCTTGCCCTCAAGGGTCCAGATCAGCTTGCCCTTGACCCGGTCCATGTTCACGCCGCGAAGCGTGAAGGTCTTGCCCACGATCATCCGATGATGGTCGTGAGACAAATGGAAGACCCGGTGCTCCACCACCTCGTAGGATGAGGAGGCGCCGTGCGGCGTACCCGGGATGTCCGCGCGGATCGAGCCGGGCCCGACCTCGCTGGCCATGAACTCCAGCCCCGTGGCCGTATGCTTGAATTTGCTGCCGCGCGAACGCGTGGTCAACCACTGCAGGTCGCTGACCTTGATGCGCTTGCTCAAATCGGTACGGATCGCGGCTTGCACCACGATCTTTTCGCCGACTTCGAACTCGCGTTCGGTCCGCAGGATGAGCGGCCGCTCTTCGCCCGGAGGCGGAGGCGGCGGTGGCGGCGGAATGACATCCGGAGGAGGCCCCTCGCCGTTCGGGTTGTACGCTCCCTTAACCATGCTTTCCAGATCGTCGATGACCTGGCGGTGCGTATCCTCCACATCGCTTGAGACGGTGCGCAGTTGCAATTCGCGCTGGACCTTTTCTGCCATCTGACGCAAGTAGCGGAGCAGATGCATGGTGAGGAGATCGTCGGCGATGTTCGGCCTGACCGTCAGGCGATCCTCATTGATGTAATCGCGGAGGTAACTGACTGAGATGGTTCCGCATACATCCGGATGCCGGAAAATCTCCGGGAACTGATCCTGATACTCGCCCAAAGCGTTGTACAGGTTGTTCACCGGGGCTTCCCCGAGCACCGAGGATGTGAAGCGCAGACGCTCGTCGCGTGTGCGGCGTTCCGGACGATAGATCTCGATCGAGACCAGCCCCAAGAAGGGATGGTCCTCAACCGATACGATCATGTTGCCCACGATTTTCTTTGGCGGGATGTCCACGCCGTCCACCTTGATGAAGCCGTGGAACTTGCTGGGCAGACGCGCCGCCAACTCTTCCGGCAAATCCTTGAGGGAGCGCTTGAGGCTCGGGCTGCGTGCGTCCGCGAAGACGTACGTGATGTCCGTGCCTGTAGGGTAATCATGCGGCCACGTCTCAGTGGTCTTGGGCATGATCTCGGGCAGGATCATTGTGCCGGTGCGCCACTTGTCCTCGTATTCTTCCGTGGTGAAGTGGAAACGGTACACATGTTCCGGATCCTCCGTGGACACGGTCACGACCGTGACTTCCTGCGCGAAGGAAAAAAGGATGCCCTTGCTGCCGTCGCCGTACTTGCCGGCTTGGTTGGGGCTTGAGGCCGTGGTCAGGTTGACGCTGACGAAGGCCTGCTTGTTCTTCCGGCCCATGCCGTCGCCGTCGTCGCTGATCTGGAGGATCTTGGGCGTGGCGGTGGTGATCCACATGTTCTTGGCGCCGTAGTCGATCGAGTTCTTGATGATCTCGATGATGCAAGCCATGAAAGACTTGCCGCCGAAGATATTGTAGAGGAAGCCTTTGCCGGTCTGAGGAACCAAACCCGCGAGCTGTTCGTCCGTCAACACAACCCTAGCTGCGCTGCCTTCACCACTCACTTGCGTTGCAATCTCTCTCTTATGCTTGGCCATATCCCTACAATCCTTTCTTCTTCCCGTCCTTCAATCCCTCAAGAGGAAAACGACGCATGGTTTGGCGCGCCGCTTGATGCACTGCGAGGAGTTCGTTCGGGAACTCTTCGCTGAATTGCCGGATGGCGAGCTCCAACTCCTCGATCTCCCCGCTCAAACGTTTGCGGATGATCTCGCGGATGCGCGGGTTCTTGATCTGGCAGAACATGTTGAGCAGTGCGCGCGTCACGGCGATCTGGCGTTTGGTGAACAGGACGCCGCGCGGACCCGGATCGAAATCCAACAGCTTGAATGATTCCGTGGTCAGGACAAAGCGTGTCCCGTCAGCCAGCGTTTCGCCGGCGTTGTCGCGCAGCATGCGCCGCGTCGGACTCGGACTGCGTTTATGAGGAACTTCTTCGCGAGGTTCCCCGCGCACCCGATCCTCGGTCATTTCACCGACCACGTCACCGATGTTATCCGAATCAAACTCCGGAAGCATTTCACCTGGCGTCTTGCCCAGCAAAGCCCTAGCCTTGGCGCAGATGGAACGCATCGTTTCGATCCGGATATTCTTGTTCTTGCAGTGCGGCTCATAGATCATGGAACGGGACACGCCAAGGGCCTGGGTCAGCTCAACGACGTTGGCGTACTTTGGCCTCAACTCGGCGACGAGCAGATCCATCTCTTTAACAGCCGCATCAAACTCGCTTTGGTATCGCGCTTTCACATCGTCCAGGCGCCGTTCGAATTCAAGGCTCGTCAGGAGGTCCGTGATTTCCGCGCCCAACTCGCCTTCGAGCTTGGCGATGTCCTCGGCCTTCCAATGCAGCACGCCCTCGATCTCAGCTGCGCGGTTACCGAAGACCTTGGCGAACATCTCACACGTGAGATCGCTGGCGCTGCACTTTTCTTGAAGCGTGAACACCAAGTCGATGATGTCACCCGAAAAAGCGGCGACACCGATGAGGCGCGAGGAGCTACCGAGTTTGTCGTCCAGGGCCAGAACCTTTTCCTGCACATTCGGCAGGCCGGAATATTCACTGAGGATCTGAAGGATCTTGCCCTTGCCGATGGCGCGATTGCCGTGGACGAACCTGTTGATCTCATTCCAGCTCAAACCCAGACGCGATGCGAGGTTCCCGACGTTCAGGCCCTCTTTCTGCATACGGGTCGAGACCGCTTTCCGAAGCTCACGCAGATGCTGCGCGAGTTCAGAAATCGCAGCGTGCTTTTCCTGTAAGCTCAGCGCATTTTCTGCCTTAACTTTTGTCATGTTTTTATCCTGAGTTCGGTTGTCAAAGACCGCCCTTGCCCCATGCAAGGAATGCGTTACCATAGGGTTTTTTTGATTTTTTGTCAAGCGCGTCGAGTTGACAAGAAAGCCTGGATTTGCCAAGTTACGGGCACGACATCGCTCTTTCCACAGGAAGGAAGAAGAGGCAAGTCCATGGAGCAAAACGATTCCAAGTCAATCTGGCGCAGAATCAAAATCTACTTACCGGGTTTGAACGCGCAGTTGGCCGCCGACATCCAAGAGCTTTTCCGGCTGGCTGACCGAAGCAGTACGGCGCGGCTCAAGGCCTACGACGAGATGATCGCCGTATTGCGCAAGAAGCGCGGCTGCGTGCTCGAGAGCCTGGATGGATCGTTCAAGGCCAAGCCCGAAGCCGCACCGTCAGCGCTTGCAAGCCTGGGCAATCACCCAAGCCTCAAGAAAGCACGACCAAGTGCCAAGCCGGGACACAAGCCTGCGGTGACCGAAATCGTCAGCACGCCCCAAGCACCCGAACCAACACCAGCGCCGGTGAAAGCCACCAAGACGTCAAAGCCCAAGCGCAAGCGGGCCAAGCAGACGTTTGCCAGCAAAAAGGCCGAAAAACGGGCGCGGCTCGATCCCATCCGTACCGAACTTGTAATTACTCGCGGCCAAGGAACGGCGGCTTTCCGCGCCAAGATCGACGAGATCGTGGCTAGGCTCGGGCTCGATGGGCCGAGCGCCCGCAGCAGCGTCTCCGGGTACATCGGCTTCACCGTGGAACGACGGAATGCTTTCGTGGCACGCGAGCTATCCAAGATCGCCGACCCCAAGCAGCGCGATCAAATGCTCGGCGATTTGGCCAAAGGCCTCAACCTGTCCAAGAAGGTCTTGTTCGCCGCGGCCAAGACCTCCCCTGAGTGGAAGCGGGGCTAGCCCCACTCCACACCAACGTACGGACGATCTACTCGCTAGGTCGTCCGCTCTTTTTTATCCGAACGAGAACCTAAGCAGCACCTGGCGCGTATAATTAGATGAAAGCTGTTGAGCTTTGAGCCAAATACGTCTATCATTGACAAAAGGGCCAAATTATGCTAAATATGCCCATTCGAGCGGCGTATCTCGCGCACGAAAATTATACTCAACCTAGCAAAAATATATGAAACGCATCATAGCAATTTTTTCGACTGTCCTGGCCTTGTCCGCGGCCTTTGTCTTTTCAGCTGCGCCGGCTTTGGCCCAAAACGGCTGGAATTGGACTGATATTTCGGACAAAATCGCGGAACGCCTCAATCGTCCGGCGTGGGCCATGGCATATGCCTCGCCTTATTGGTACTTCACGGATGGCCAAGATCTCTCGACTGGCGGCCATGTCTGGAAGACCGAGGGCACGGCTTTGGCCGACATCACGACCGATGTGCGCAACGCCGGCATCTCGCGCGTAGACGACATCGTGGGCGACGGCCAGACCGTAATCTTCCTCAAGGACGTAACCAAGGGAAACAACAGTTTCCAAGCCGTGGCTTATAACGGCACGTTCAGCAATCCCACAAGCTACTGGAAGAGCGTACTGAACACGAATGAAGGTTTGGTATCAGTCATGGGCAACAACGGCCTCTGGATGTTGCTCACGACTTCCGGACGCGTCTTTGAATGGAATGCAGGCAGCAATTCAGTCATCAACATCACATTGCCCGGCACGAATACCGTCAACGGTACGTATGCTTATTCGATGCGCCACACCTCGCCTGCGGACCAGACCGGCTACTTCCTCAAAGCCGTGGTTCCGTTGGGCAACGACTGGCTCTTTGCGCTCCCCGGCAGCAACACGCAGACCCCGAGCGTTTCATTCTACAAATATTCCGGCGGAACTTTTTTTGACATCACGGGTACGATTCCGCAGACCAATTATCTGCAAGCTATCGCTTCCAACGGCAGCCAAGTGCTCATCGCCGGCGGCACTAACGCCAACGCTACGGACAAGGTCTACCTGTACGACGGAACGACTTCCAAAAACCTGACCTCCGCGGCTTCGGGCCTGCCTTTCAGCTCCTGGAGCCACGTGATCGCCGGCTATGACGGCACATCGTGGCTCATCGTGAGCGGCAAGAACCTGGCACGCTTCGACGGAACCAACTTCCAATCTTTGGGCACGACCCGCGACTTGTTCCTGA
>CAIKNB010000060.1 GCA_903828685.1 Candidatus Uhrbacteria bacterium
AGCCGCCTGTGGGATAACAGGACTCATCGCCCCAAAAGCGTCCGTCCGGCAAATTCACTTGGAACTCCAGAGGCGCAGTGCCTGACGGCACAGTGAAGTCGCAGGCAAGCAAACCATCTCCCGGCACGGTGTCCGTGCACGGCGCGACTTGGGCCCAAACACGCGGTTCCGCATTCGGCGGTTGCCACCAGGCGTTGAGGATGATGCTGCCTGACGTGGCCGGACCGCTGTAACTGAAGTGCACTTTAACCGTCAGGTTGCCCTGAGAATCCTGGGCATCGGCTGCAGCTCCGGCGTCGGACACGGCCTGGCAGGAAGCTTGCCCTAGGCAAGCCGGATCTGCGCAGTCTATGAGTCCATTGCAGTCATCGTCAATGGTGTTGCCGCAGTTCTCGGCCAAGGGTTTGCATGCTCCCCAAGCGCAGTTCGGCGCTTCGCAGACTCGTTGGCCTGCGGTACCGCAAGAGGAAACGCATGTTGGCCCGTTCGTCGCACCCAGTTTGCATTGGAAGATTTCGTCGATCTGCCCGTTGCCGTCATCATCCAGCCCGTTGCAAATTTCCTGTGTGGTTTGTCCGGCTTCTGCAGGCAGCGTACCGGCATCGCCGGAATCATCGCCGCCATCGGAATAATCCTCCGGATCATCGCCGCCGCCGCATGTACCGTCTGACGGGCAAGGCGCAGGCAAGGCGCAATCGAAGATCGAGGCGTAGCTCACGACTTGGGATTCGCGGTTTCCCGCCACGGCATCCAGCACGTCTTGCGGAATGGAGACAACGCGCGACCAGTCATAACCCAGCTGTTCAAAAGTTTCGCCCGTAGCGATGGCGCGGCGCGTTTGCCAAGGCGTGACTATTGCGACTTCGGTCTGTTCGTTGGCCTTGATCAGCGAACCCGGACGCAACTGACGATAACCGTGAGCCGCATAAGTCTGTTCACGCGTCTGGATCTTGGAAGCATCGCTCGTCAGGTCATGGTTGCTGTAGCCCCAAGACGAAAGCGCTTCCTGCCGAATCACGTCATAGCGCTCATGCGTCAAATCATACGCCATGACCACGGCGTGCGTGCCCGGACGCTGATACGGCGTAACCGCACCCAGGGCCGAGACGGCCGCAGCATGCGCATAGCACTCCAGCTCGGCTGCCGTGACGTTTGCCGCCAACGAGATGTCGTAGCGATCCGTGGCTATCACAGCCGAAGTCAACGGCGCAATCTGGCTCTCGCCGGTCACCAGCCAATAGCTGCCGTTACCGTCTCCCAGCATGGAGCCTGGCGGATGATGGCGTATGCCCACGTCGGGTGTTTGCGCCGGGTCGCCCAGCGTAGCCACGGTCTCGACCGGATCCACCCAATCAGGATGGATGAGCTTGCCGGTCTGGGGATCTTGGCTAAACTCGCTGCGCGCCGCATAGCCGCGAACCCACGGGCGCAAACCCGAGCGGGTGTAGGCCGAGGGAGCGAAGCTGCCTTTGCGGTTGCCCCAGTGCAGATGGTGCCAATCCGTAGCTTGGCTTGAGCCGTACCAGTAATGGCCAATGTGCCCCACGTATTGGCCGCGGCGCACGATTGCGTTCTTTGCCGGATTGCCGGTGCGGGCCGTGGGATCATAGGCTGAACCCGACTCGCACTGCACATGGCCGAGCAAAGTGGTGAACGGCTTGCCGTTGGGATACTCGTGCTCCAGCACGATGACACAGCCGTAGTAGCTGGCGTTCTTGGAGCTGGTGGAACCGTAGCCCTGGAATGTGATGTCGGTCGTGATGCGCACGATGCCGTCAGCCGGAGCCATGACCACGGTACCGTACGGCGTTTTGCCCACCTGCGTGTCGTGCGCCAGGTGATAACCGTACGAGATGCATTCGCCGTCCGTATTGCGCGCCATGCACATCAGGTCGTTCATGCTGCCGAAGCCGAAGCCCAAGTCCGAGGCATTGAATCCCTGGATGGGATATTGGTAGACGCTGGCGTACGGGATGCCGGTCTGCGGATCCAGACTCAACTGGTCATCTTTGTTTTGCGCCGTCCCATTGTCCACGCCTCGTTGCGCGGAGCAGCCGACCAAATACACCAAACCAACCGCTGCCACAAATCGCGTTCTGTTCATGATGGAAATCTCCTCCTGTTTTGCCCTTCGGATTGTCCAAAGTGCCTTGTTCCCTATTCCGCCCGCTATGCATCACGGGCAGGACAAGAAGTTTTAAGGCACGTTGACGGTCCGCACGTACATCGCCGTCTCGGCATCCAGTTTTTCAGGCCACAAAGCGGCGTTGGCATCCTCCAAAATCAAAATCGTGGAAGAACCGGTCAGGACAAAACTGTTGCCGCCGTCCAAACTACCCATGGGCACGAGATATCCGGAGCGCGTAGCGACTTCGGTCTTTGTCACATCCTTAGCAGCCAAAGCCTTGTCCAGCATTTTGCGATCTACGATCCTGGACTCCTCGATAATCAAACCGATCTTGGGATTGTTGATGAGCTGCACCACGGATTCGCGCAGCGGCGCCGTGCCGTCGATGTAACTCATGTTCATGCTGGTCTGATCCTGTTGGCGTATGAATGTCCAGTTGGGTCCGAGGCCCACCAAAGCATCGCCGCTCGTAAAATGCGCGCTGGTGCTTTCGGGCAAACCGCTGGGTGCTGCCGAGGAAGTCGCACTGTAAGTCACGGTCCGTGCCGCAGCGCCGGTAGCCGCATAACGGGTGCGCAGCGGTACAAAACGCAGGACCATGGCCGCAGCCGCAACCAAGACCAAACCAAGCACGAGAAGCAGAACTGTGGGGGAAATAATTTTCTTTTGCATAGTTGGTTAATGTTAGCGCAAATTCCTGCAATCTGCGACTTACGGACAAAGCTGGGAAATTTGATGGTCATGCGCGGGCGAATGTTGGGCGCGAGCCTTTATGGCTTGCCTTTTTTCCGCCGCTCACGCTGGCATTGTTTGACGCTGCGGTTGTTGAGACCGTTCGCGAGCAACCTGGCGTGGCATGCGTCCGGCATACGTCTCTCTCCTCTGCGACACGGTCTTCCTTCCCAGGCCATCTCCGATCCAGTCGCCGTACCGGATCGGGGCGCAAGATAGGGCCGCTTTACTCTCCCTATTCGCGCCCGGCGCTGACCATCTCGCACTCTCCCAGCCTTGCCGTTTGTCTTGGTGCAGGATCTGGCGATCCATAAATCCAGATTAGAATTACCCGGGGTTTGGGTCAAAGATTTTGTTTGTCGCAGCTGACAAACAGTGCAGGCGAATGATTCCGGACTCGATGTTTGGCACAAAACATATGCCTGCGCGGTTGTTATGGTTTTATGACATCTTAAAATGATTATCTGACCTATCCACAACCTGTTTTTGCGTTTCAGGTTCTTGCGTCAAACAATGCCACCAGTACAGCAGCATCCCGTAAGAGGCGAAAAGCAAAAATACGTCCATGCAAGGCAGATGCAAATCCAGCCACGGAACATAATCAGCCAGGTGTGAAATCCAGATGATGAGGCGCGCCAAACCCAAAGCCGGCAAACTGATGACGCTTGAACCAAACCAATTGCCCCACGCCGCACAGACCGCGCCCCACGACATGGTCCAAGGCACTAACGGCAAGGCCAGCGCGTTGGTCAGCAATCCGGCCAATGACATATAACCGAAAATCCACGCCATATATGGCGCGGTCATGAGCGTGGCCCCGCAAGTGCAAGCCAGTGATTCGCGGCAGGACAATACGTTGGGCACGAATTTCAATTTACGGTTCACGAGCGGCGTCCAAGCCAACAAACCCCAAGTAGCTAAAAATGATAGAGCGAAACCTGGATCGAATGCCAAAAGCCACGGATTGCATAGATTCAAAAACGCAGCCGCGAGCAAAAGCAAATGCCCGGTACTGGGCAGGCGCCCCACGTGGCGCGCCAATATCACGAGCCAACCCATGACTGCGGCGCGCAAGACCGAAGCCCCGAATCCTACGAAACCAACGAAGGCGAGCAAACCGCCGGACACTATCCAAAATCCCTGACGACGCGAAAAACCCAGGGCCAAAACCAGACCCAAAAGCACACTGACCACGATCGTGACATTGGAACCGGAAACCGCCACCAGATGCATGAGCCCAGCGCGTTGGAACAAGTCTTTCATGCTGGCCGATAAGTCCTGATCGCCATATAGGATGCCAGTCGTAAGTTCGGCTTCGTCCGTCGGCAAGACGCTCTTGATGCGCGCCGTAATCAGATTGCGCCAGCGGGCGAGCACGACCAATGGATCATAATTATCAGCTGGCGAAACGACTTGGACAGCGACCGCGGCTGTACATTCTGACCATACGCCTTTGTGTGCCAAGCTGCGACGTCGATCCAAGTTGGACGGAAAGGTCAAAGGCACGCGCAAACGGCAAGCAAAACTGACTACTGATCCGATTTCCGGCGCTTTGCTTTTAAGACTCAACGAAACATTACTCCCCGGACCGCGGATAACCGCACCATTCGATCTCTGAACCGCCACGATGATGGTGTCGAGATTGCGCATTTTGCCTTGAGACAAGATTTTGCCTTGAAAAGATGCCGTACGCCCCATCGAAGGCATGACGCCATCAAAATTTTGCGGAAGCGTGAGATTGAAACGCCAAAAACCCAGCGCCACAATCAATAACAGCGTGGATACGACACGCAACCGACGTCTCTCGCGCAATACTGCGCAAGCCATGGCGCAAAAAGTCAGAATCAAAGCCAAGCAAAAATCAGGCGTATGCCAAAAAGGCCAAATAGAATGCAGTGCGATGCCCAAAAGCCAGGCACCTAAATCCAAACCCAGAAACGCAGCGCGCGATTCAAAACGTGAAAGCTCCATATTCCAGAGCTATCACAAACATCCAAGATGTACAAAACCTATCCTCTCCCCACCCTCAAATATTTGAACCCATGCTTTTCGGCTTGGTCACGGTCCAATAAATTACGCGCGTCCAAGATGAGTGCGCCTGTCATGGCTTGTTTCAGTTTCTCTAAATCCAATGTGCGGAATTCTTCCCATTCAGTGGCGATGATGATGGCTGCCGCATCTTGCGCCGCTGCGTAAACAGAAGCTGCGTGCGGTACATCAAAACCATGGAGTTCAAGCACTGCTCGCGCCTGCGGATCGAACACCGTGACTTTGGCGCCGCGTTCCACACAATGCCGAATGATATCTATAGCCGGAGATTCACGCGTGTCATCTGTATTGCCTTTGAACGCCACGCCCAAAATGCCGATGCACTTGCCGGCTAATCCATCCAATTCATTTTCAAGCCGTTCCACGACTCGCGAACGCGCCAGCTTATTCATGGCGAGAGCGGCGTTCGTCACAGGCATGGGATGGTTATGCGCTTCGCCGAGTTTGAGGAAAGCTTTCACGTCTTTAGGGAAACAGCTGCCGCCCCAGCCCGGACCTGGACGCAAGAATTCCTTGCCGATGCGCGGATCGCTGCCCATGCCAAGCGCCACGGCATCCGCATCCGCGCCCACCATCTCGCACAAGTGGGCAACTTCGTTGATGAAGCTGATTTTGGTGGCTAAGAATGCGTTGGATGCGTATTTGGTGAGCTCGGCGCTGCGTGTTTGCATGCAAAGCTTGGGACAATCGATATGCGCGTACAATCCGCGCATCACATCCGTGGCGCGCGCTGAATCAGAACCGATCACGATGCGCGCGGGTTTGAGGAAATCGAAGATAGCGTGGCCTTCGCGCAAAAATTCGGGATTGGACACCACGTCGAATTCAGAGCGCGTTAATACGCGGATGATGGAAGTGACACGTTCGGCCGTGCCTACCGGCACCGTGCTCTTATTGGCGATGACCGCGTAGCCGGTCAGATTCTGCCCGATCATCTTGGCCGCTGAATCCATGTATCGCATGTCCACGGAGCCATCGGCGGCTGAAGGCGTGCCCACGGCAATGGAAATGACTTCGGCGCCAGGCAAACCGTCGGCGAATGAAGTCGTGAATGTCAGACGTCCGGCTTGCGCATTGCGTTTGACCAGTTCTTCGAGCCCTGGCTCGTAAATCGGCATAATGCCGTCTTTGAGCTTGGTGATTTTATTTTCATCCGTATCAAGGCACACCACATGATGCCCCAAATCCGCCAGGCACGCGCCTGAAACCAGTCCCACATATCCGGTGCCGATGATGGTAACGCGCATATCATTTTTGTTCCATTAATTTACGCAGTTTGGTGATTGCCGTTTCGTACATGCTGATGACGAAATCCGGCGAAAGCTTGCCCGCCTTGGGTATCTTGCCCGCCTTAACAGCGAGCGCATCTTCGGCAAAAGACTCAAACATCTCTCCGAGATCATCTTCCGATGCCCCAGGATGCATGCACAGGATGATATCCGGCCAAACCACATGCAGACCATAAGCTTCCAAAGGCGGCTCAAGGGCGGCTAACTCTTTCTGCAATTTCTTCAGGACTTTAATTTTTTCCTTGGTCCAAGGGCTCTCCTTTTCTGCGCCAGTCTCTTCCTCGATACCGCTGGCAAAACCTATATTGAATTCCTCTGATTTAGGCATAGCTTAGATGGATATCGCGACCAGGCGTCCTTTGACGTAAATGATCTTTGAAGGCTGCTTGCCGACCAAATATGGTTTCACTTTTTCAGACGCTAATGCCTTAGCCTTGGCGTCATCTTCGGAGATATCCGACGGCACATCCATCTTGTCGCGCACTTTGCCGTTGACTTGGATCACGAGTTCAAACGTCGCATCCTGGATTTTATCGGGATCAAACGTGGGCCAGGCTTCGCGATGGATGGAAGTCTTGTGCCCCAACTTGTGCCACAGGTCTTCAGTCAGATGAGGCGCGAAGGGCGCCAGGATCTTCAGGAATTGTTCGGACGGTTGTTCCATTTCATTCACCAAGATCATCATGGCCGAGACCGCGGTGTTGAAACGCATGGCCTCGATATCCTCCCCCACTTTCTTGATGGTCTGGTGTAATAGGATCTCGACGGGTGATCCGGCGAGCGCGGCCTCGCGGTTCGCCGCAGGCGAATCAAAAATCTTCCAGACCTTTTCAAGAAACCGTTTCACTCCCTCGATGCCGTTCGTATCCCACGGCGCGTCCGCGTCGAACGGGCCGATGAACATCTCATAGATGCGAAACACGTCGGCGCCGTATTGCGCCACGATGTCGTCCGGGTTGATGACATTGCCCTTGGACTTGGACATCTTTATCCCGCCCTCGCCTAAGATGAGCGCATGCGAACGGCGTTTGGCATACGGCTCTGCGCCGCATTCCTTGGGTACCACGCCTAAATCCCACAAAAACTTGTGCCAGAAACGCGAATACAGCAGATGCAGCGTGGTGTGCTCCATGCCGCCGTTGTACAGGTCGACCGGCAGCCAGAATTTGAGCTTGTCCGCATCTGCGAACATCTTGTCATTCTGCGGATCGCAATAGCGCATGTAATACCAGGATGACCCGGCCCAGTTAGGCATGGTATCGGTTTCGCGCTCGGCCGCGCCGCCGCAGTGCGGACACTTGACCTGCACCCAATCGCGGATAGCTGCCAGAGGCGATTCGCCGTTTTCCGTGGGTTCATACTTTTCGACGTCAGGCAGCGTCACCGGTAAATCTTTTTCCGCTACCGGTACGAAACCGCACTTGGGACAGTTGATGATAGGGATGGGCTCGCCCCAGTAGCGCTGGCGCGAAAACACCCAGTCGCGCAGCTTGTAAGTCACGGCGCGCGCGCCGACCTTGTTTTGCTCTAGCCAATCGATCATCTTGTTCGTGGCGTCTGTCGTCTTCATTCCGTCCAGGATGCCGGAGTTGAATGCCACGCCGTCGCCGATAAACGGCAAACCACGTGTGACATCACCCTCGGCCGCGGCTACGACCTGCACGATGGGCAGAGAAAATTTTTGGGCGAACTCGTAGTCGCGCTCGTCATGCGCCGGTACTGCCATGATGGCGCCCGTGCCATACCCGGCCAAAACATAATCCGCGATCCAGATAGGCACTTCTTGGCCATTAGACGGATTCACGGCGCGCACGCCTTTGAGCTCCACCCCGGTCTTCTCTTTATTCTCCTGACGCTCCAATTCGCTCTTGAGCTTGGTGCCTTCCTGGTACGTACGCACTTCGTCTGCATTTTGGACATCTCCTTCCTTGATCCATGTTGCGATGAGCGGATGCTCCGGCGCCATGACCATATATGTCGCACCGAACAGCGTGTCGGGGCGCGTGGTGAAGACGGTCAATTTGTCAGGCAGGGGCACAACGCGCGGTGCCTTTACGGATGCAACCTGAAAATCCACATACGCTCCCTGGCTTTTGCCGATCCAGTTGATTTGTTGCGCTTTGATCTTGTTCAGATAATCCACGGTATCCAAATCGCGGATCAGACGCTCCGCATATTTGGTGATGCGCAACATCCATTGCGCTTTCACGCGCTGTTCCACGCCCTGGCCGCAGCGTTCGCACACGCCATGCTGCGCTTCCTCTTTGGCCAAACCGATTTTGCAGCGCGGGCACCAATTGATGGTGG
>CAIKNB010000061.1 GCA_903828685.1 Candidatus Uhrbacteria bacterium
CGCGAGTTGAAAAAACTCGAACAAGATGCCAGAATAGCCCAACGCGGCCTATGGTCTCCGCAGACCTGTAACGGCCAAAAATAACCCAACATGAAATACCTCAAAAAGATTTCCATGCTCAAGATGGTGTGGATCCACCGCTGGATGTTGTGGACCTCGCTCGTAGGGCTGTTTTCTTCCACCTACTTAACCATTACGTATCTCACGGGCAAGCCCATGGTTTGCGGCATCGTCTCGGGCTGCGAGATAGTGCGCGCTTCGTCCTGGGCCACGACCTTCGGTATTCCGCGACCGCTGCTCGGCTTGGCGTTCTACGGCGCCATCATCCTCTCGCTCGTCATCCGCACGTACCGCCCGCACCATCGTCCGGATTTCTGGAAAGTCATCACGCTCCTGGCCACTTTTTTCGGCTTCGTGGAATCCGGCTTTTTGACTCTGGTACAGACTTTCGCCATCCATGCTTTTTGCACCTGGTGCCTGCTGTCCGCAGTTTGCGCAACCGTGCTGTTCATCCTCTCTTTCTTCGAGGGCGAAGAACGGTTAGCGGATAATCTTGTGGCGCGCGAACTTAAGATGATATTCACGTCGTTCCTCATCGCTTTGCTGGTCGGCGGCTTGCTGCTCTACGTCATGCTGATCAAGAGCGTGGACGGCACCGTGCCGAGCATCAGCACAAGCGGACAAGTCACCATGGCGGATATTCAGCCGGATGGTTTGCCATTCATCGGTCCCGCATCTTCGACCGTTACGGTGACCGAATTTTTGGATCTGCAATGCCCGGGCTGCCACGATTATTATCCCATCATGAACCAGCTAGAGAGCGATTACGCGGGCAAAGTCAAATTTGCGGTGCGCATATTCCCGTTATACGAAATCCATCCTAATGCCAAGATCTCGTCCGCCGCGGTCCAGTGCGCGGGCAAGCAGGGTAAATATTACGAATATATCGCCGCTGCGCTGCTCAACCAGGATGCGCTGCAGCACGACGACCTGGTGCATTATGCCGACGCGCTGCATCTCGATACCAAGGCTTTTTCAACCTGTCTAGACGATTCTGCGACCATGGACAAAGTCATGTCAGAACGCCATGCCGGCGATGCGCTCGGGCTCCAGGGCACGCCTACGCTTTTCCTGAATGTCGATAAATTGAGCGAGCCGCCGAATTACACGCAATTCAAACAGCTGATAGATGCGAGGCTGAAATAGATCCCTAAAAACCCTTGACAAAAAGGGTTTTTTTGTGTGAAGTGACAGCGTTCCTTGAAAGGAGAACAAAATGGGTGGAGAAGGAAAAAGGCCATTTACCGTAGAGATGTCCGAAGAAGCGAGAGTCTCTCTGATTTCCGGAGTGCCGCACGATCGCGACTTCCCTTCGAGCACAAACTCGGCAGTTGCCGAAGATCCGCAAAACGCGTGCATCTTTTTTGACCTGGACGGAACTTGGTTCCGTTGGCAGCTCTTTGACGAGTGGATCAAAGCCATGATCCGCGAAGGGCTGTTCCCAGAGATCGTCTATCTACTGTCGGAAGAAGCGCGCCTCGCATACCAAAACCGCGAAGGCAAGTTCAGCGAGTGGATGAAACAGCAAGTTGAGGCGTACAGCATTTACTTGCAGGGGGTCCGCGTTGACCACGCCAGGTTCGTGGCCCATAAGGTCATCCAAGAACGGGGCAAGCGCGTGCACGTGTTTACGCGCGGCTTGTCCGAGGCTGCCGCCATGGTGGGTTACCAGCGCGCCATCATTTCCGGTTCGCCCCAGGCCGTGGTCCACGCGTTTGCCGAAGCGAACGGGATCAGTATCTTTCTCGGCACCGAGCATGAAGAGCTTGATGGCGAATACACCGGGGTCACCTTGAAGGAATGGGTCAATAACAAGACCTTGGCCGTGCTGCATCTCGCCGAGCTGCATAACATCGAACTCTCGGCATCGGTTGCTATCGGCGACAGCTATGGCGATCATCTCATGCTGGAGAAGGTCGGATTCCCCATTTGCTTCAATCCCGAGAAACGGCTGCGCAATCTCGCCCTCGAGCGCGGTTGGCTCATCGTGGTGGAGAAGAAGGACTGTCTCCACATCTACCGTCGGCAAGACGGCGTGGACAAGATCGTCAAGCTCGACGAGTACTTGCCCCAACCTCTGGCGGAACAGCTCAGCGAGCTGCTCATGGCCTGAGTCGGTTCGTCGCCCCGGGTGCGTTTGCATCCGGGGCTTTATTTGTTTAACGTATCAGCATATGAAGACAGAATTTTCGCGACAAGACATCTTGTCCGTGCCATGCGACCTATTGGTCGTTAATCTTTTTTCCGGAGTGGACAAGCCGGGCGGCGCCACCGGTGCCGTGGATAAGGCGCTGGACGGCGCCATCACGCAGCTTATCAAGCAGGATAAGTTCGAAGGGAAATTCGGCCAGTGCCTTATTTTTCCCACGTTCGGGAAAATCAAAGCCAAGCGCGTGGCCGTCATGGGTTTGGGCGACAAGCGCAACTTCAATCCCGACGCAGTGCGCAAGATCGGCGGACATATCGTCAAACTCGCAACCGGCGTCAAAGCCGAGAAGGTCGTAACTATCCTGCACGGAGCGGGCATCGGAGGTTTGGATCCGCGCGCCGCGGCACAGGCGTTGGCCGAAGGCCTGGCTCTCTCGGCATATCGTTTTCACGCCTACCACGGCGCATTGCGCAAGAAGGACAAAGCGCCGCATGAGGTGAAGTCGCTCGTGGTTTGCGAGACGGATGGCCGCAACGCGCGTCTGGGCCAAGAAGGTTTGGAGCGCGGCATCATCTTGGCCGAAGCCACCAATTACGCACGCGACCTGGTGAATACGCCCTCGGCGCACATGGGCCCGGTGGAACTCGCGGAAGCGGCTAAAAAAATACTGGGAAAAGGCGTGAGTATCAAAATCATGGACCAGAAAGAAATGGAGAAACGCCACATGGATGCGGCCTTGGCCGTGGCGCGCGGTTCGCAGAATCCGCCTCTGGTCGTGCATCTGGCGTACAAACCCAAAGGAGCAAAAAAGAAAATCGCCATCGTGGGCAAGGCCGTGACGTTTGATTCGGGCGGGCTCAATATCAAGCCCGGAGATTCCATGACCACCATGAAGATCGACATGGCTGGCGCGGCTGCGGTCGTCGGATTGTTCAAGGCTTTGCCCGAGCTTGGTATCAATGTCGAGGTGCACGGTATTTTCATCGCTGTGGAAAACATGCCGAGCGGCAACGCGTACCGTCCGGGTGATGTGGTTAAAGCCATGGATGGCACCACCATCGAGATTCTGAATACGGATGCCGAAGGGCGCGTGACGCTGGCCGACGCTTTATGCTATGCCAAGTCGCTCAAGCCTGATGCGATCGTGGACCTCGCGACTTTGACTGGCGCGTGCGTGGTGGCGCTAGGCGAAGATATAGCCGGACTTATGGGCAACAGCCGCAAACTCACGGAAAAAATAATCGAGGCGTCGCGTGAAACCGGTGAACCGGTTTGGGAGTTGCCTTTGTTTGAGCCGTATAACGACCACATCAAATCAAAAATCGCGGATATCAAAAACGTCGGAGCCAGGGGACAAGCCGGTACCATCTCGGCCGCACTGTTCCTCAAGCCGTTTGCCGGCGACACGCTGTGGGCGCATCTGGATATCGCTGGTCCGTCATACACCGAAAAGGAGACGCGGCCTGATCAACCGTACGGCGGCTCGGGCTTTGGCGTGCGGATGTTGGCAAAGCTGCTGCAGAAGATTTAGTTGGTTAGGCTGTGGATAAATCGCGCGCAATTTAGTGTGTTATACTGTTATCCACAGCTATGACGATTAAAGTCTATTCAACTCCGACGTGCCCGTATTGCAAGCTCACCAAAGATTTCCTTAAGGAAAAGGGGATTGCCTATGCGGATATCGACGTATCAGCCGACCCGGCTGCAGCTAATGAGATGGTGAAGAAGTCGGGCCAGATGGGAGTGCCGGTCGTGGATATCGACGGGCAGATTATCGTGGGCTGGAATAAGAGCGCGTTGGAAGAAGCCCTGGGCCTCAAAGAAAAGGCCAAGGCGAAAGTCTGATAGCCTGATTGCACGCACAACAACATCCCGGTGAATACCGGGATGTTTTGAATCTGCTTATTGATTGTGCAGTCTAAGCCTTACCCAGAGTCTGCGCGCCCGGTTCCCATTCCACAGGACAGTTGTCTCCGGTTTGCAACGCCTCCAGCACACGCAGCGTTTCTTTGACTGAGCGTCCGACCGAACCGGCTGATATCAACGCATAGCGCAATATGCCTTCAGGGTCGATGATGAAAGTGCCTCGTTCGGCAGATCCGTCATCTTCATTCAGCACATCATAGTCGCGCGCAATTTTTTGCGTGGTGTCAGCCAGGACGGGATAATCCACCATGGGCAAATCGCGCTCAAACCAATTCTTGTGGCTCCATTCGGAATCTGTTGAGCAGGCTAAGATTTCACAGTTTAATTTTTTGAAATCGTCTTTCATTTTGGCGAAGCCTTTGAGCTCCGTGGGACAGATAAAGGTGAAGTCCCGAGGATAAAAGAAGAATACGAGCCATTTGCCGGAATAATCAGCTAGTCCAATTTTTACGAATTCGGCGCTGCCTTTTAAAAAGGCCTGGACGCCACCAAAGTTCGGCGCCGGTTTGTTGAGTTTGATCATATCAATGATAATATTTTATTTGCTGCAAGGAAGAGCTCCTCAGCTTTTGACCAATTGAAGTTTTTCCACACAGCCTGTAAATAAGATTTTTTGTCAGCTCCGAAATCGATGAAGTAAGCGTGCTCATAACAGTCCAACAC
>CAIKNB010000062.1 GCA_903828685.1 Candidatus Uhrbacteria bacterium
ATTGAGATAGGTCTCCAGCGGCGACATGGTCTGAAGTATAACCCAAGCCTGGTGCAAACAAAATCTAAAACGCTCCGGTGCATACCGGGGCGTTTATCCGTCTACCTGCTGCTCGTACCTTGTTACTCGCTCTTTTTCGTCTGGTTCCACCTGTCGAAGGCTTTGAGCACCTCGAGCGGCACGGCGAAGAGGATGGTATTGCCGTCCATGCTGCCCACGTCGTTGATGGTGTTGAGCGTGCGCAAATGCATGGCGCCCGGATTGGTGGCCAAGATCTGCGCAGCCTTGCTCAAGTTGTCGGCCGCGATGACTTCACCTTCGGAATTGATGATGACCGCGCGCTTCTCGCGTTCGGCTTCGGCTTGCTTGCCGATGGTGCGCTTCATTTCTTCAGGCAGGGCGATATCCTTGAGTTCGACTCCGAGGACTTCCACTCCCCAGCTCGTGGTGTGCGTGGCGATAAGCTCCTTGATGCGCGCCGAGGCCTGGTCGCGCTCGGACAAAAGCTCGTCCAGCGTGAGCTCGCCTGCGATGTTGCGCATGGTGGTCTGCGCCAATTGCGATACCGCGTTCCACACGTTCTCGACTTCGATCACGGACTTGGCTGCGTCGGCGATGCGGTAATAGATGACCGCGTTGATCTTGCACGACACGTTGTCTTTGGTGATGGCATCCTGATACGGAACCTCCACGGCCTTGGTGCGGATATCCACTTTACGCATAGTCTGGATCACGGGAATGACCAAGCGCCAACCCGGATTGACCAACGAACTGAACTTGCCCAGCATAAACCTTACGCCGCGCTCGTACTGGTTCACCTGGCGGATGGAAATGACCAGGATGAATACGATGAAAATCAGAACTGTGTACATATGAAAATAGTTAGCATTTAGGAGTTAGCCTTTAGTCTCTAGGGATATGGAAACACGTCCTGACGCAGATGGCAAAAAGAGGCGAGTTGTTTAAAAACAAAGCCCCGGCGAGATTGCCGGGGCGGAGCACAAGGAGCGGCGGCGAACCAGCCTGGCTCACGCGTTCCTCATGGTGGCAGCAAGGGCTGCGGGTTGGGCGGCCAGAGCCAGGATGGCGGTCGCGAGCCTGACCGGATCATGACGCAGCACGCTGCGCTTGAGGCGATCGCCCGCGGATGCGCCGGCGGGACGCTCGGAGATGAGCGGCGCGCGGAATATGCGCAACGAATCCGTCTCCAAGTCGTCTCGCACCAAAGAATCCTTGGCTTGCTCGTAGCGTTTCAATACTTCGGCTGGCGGCGAAGCGACATTCACGATCACATGATCCAGCTGCGCCGGATGGATGTACTTTTCAATCTCGCGGCAAAAATCTCGGGCCGTGAAACCGTCGGTCTGCCCATGCTTATTCACCAGGCTCAAGACGTAGATGCGCTTGGCTTGGCTTTCGCCGATGGCATCCACGATGCCGTCGACCAAAAGCACGGGAATCAGGCTGGTGTACAAATCGCCGGGCGCGAACACGATGGCATTAGCTTGCCGGATGGCGTCCACGGCATCGGCGTTGGCCTGGACCGAGGGGTCGAGGAAACAGCGGTCGATGGGAGCGCGCGGTTTTTCCGGTTCGTCGATGGCATGCTCGCCTTCTACCACGCTGCCGTCCTGCAGGACCGCGTAGAGATTCGAAGCTTGGGGCGAAACCGGAATGACGCGGCCGTTCACGCGCAGGATTTGGTGCGCTTGTTTCACGGCTTCGAGCGGGCTGCCGCAGATATCCTGCAGCGCCGAGAGGATCAGGTTGCCCACCATGTGGCCTTGCGCCGGACCGCGGTCAAAACGATAGTTGAACAAGCGGCGCAGCATTTCGTCGCCGGCCGAGAGCGCGACC
>CAIKNB010000063.1 GCA_903828685.1 Candidatus Uhrbacteria bacterium
CTGATTAGAGCCTTTTCGGACGAGTTCGAAGAGTGCATTTCCCTGACCACTCGGCCGCGCCGCGGTCCTGAAGACGACAAGTTTTACCGGTTCATCACGCCGGACAAGCTGCGCGAAAAGCAGGAGGCCGGCAAACTCATCCAGCAGGTTGAGTACGCCGGAAACTTCTACGCCAACGATAGGGACCTGACCGACCGGCAGCTCAAACGCAGCCATTGCGTGATGGCGCTGACCGAACAAGGCGTCAAGAACTTTATCGACGCGGGCTATGACGTCATAGTCATCCGCATCCTGCCGCGCGGCTACGAGGCCACATCCGACGAGCAGCGCCTGCAGGCGGATCAAGACCGCGCCAAAATGAGCATCCCGGTGCATATCGAGATCCTCAATTCCTTTGCCCCTGGCGGACTCGAATCGGCGACCGTGGAACTGAAGCGCCTCATAAAGCGCATCATCTCCCCGCCGCAGCATCCCGCAACCTAAAAGCCCCGCGACTTCACACTTGAAGACACGGGGCTGATTTTTTTCTTACATCTCGCCTCCTATGCGCCGTGGCACTTCTTGAACTTCAATCCGCTGCCGCACGGACACAAATCATTGCGGCCCACGTTCTTGAACTTATCCGCGTCGGGATTTGACGGCTGGCCCGCGGTACTGTCGGCGACCGCATCCTTGGCCGGTCCGGAAAAATACAAGCCGCTCTGACCGCGCACCTTGGTTTGTTCCTCAAGCCGGGAGACTTCCTGCACCAATTGGATCTTGAAGATGGTGCTGGCCACTTGCTTGTCGATCATGGCCAAAAGCTCGTTGAACATGCGATAAGCTTCGCGCTTATATTCCACAAGCGGATCGCGTTGTCCGTAGCCTTGAAGCCCGATTCCGTGGCGCAGATGATCCATGGAATCCAGATGCTCGACCCAGAGCGTGTCGCTGGCATGAAGCAAGATGGCTTTTTCCACGTCGCTCATGCGCACCGGGTTGCCCACCGCATCTTCAATTTGCGCATATGCCTGATTTACCAAGCGCATAACGGCCTCGATGATGGACGTACGCTTGGTCACAATATCAGCTTTGGTTTCAAGTGTTTTGGAGACTTCGGCCAGCGCGCCCTTGATATCCAGATTGGGTATAAGCAGGGCTTTGCATGCCGTTTCCACCTCATCCAAATGCCAGGCCGATGGTTCTTCTTCGGCCGTATGGAACAGCACGATTTGCTCAATCTCCCCTTCCACAGCCTGCAGCACGATCTTTTTTAGCGGCCGTACGCCTTCGGTGGTGCGCTCGGCCGATAAACGCAAAACATCACGTCGCTTATTGTAGATCACGGTGCGATGGCGATTGAGTACGTCATCGTATTCCAACAAGTGTTTGCGGATATCGAAGTTGTGGCCTTCCACTTTCTTTTGCGCTGATTCGATGGCCCGCGAAAGCACGCGGCTCTCGATAGGCTGATCGTCGGGTAAGCCCAGCATGTCCATGCGCTTCTTCATGGTGTCAGAGCCAAAGATGCGCATGAGGTCGTCTTCCATGGACACGCAGAATTGACTTGAGCCCGGATCGCCTTGGCGTCCGCAACGGCCGCGCAGCTGGTTGTCGATGCGGCGCGATTCATGGCGCTCCGTACCCAGCACATGCAGACCGCCCAAAGCTTTGACCTCTTCAGCTTCTTTCGGCTCAGGAGGATTGCCGCCCAAGATGATATCCACGCCGCGTCCTGCCATGTTGGTGGCGATGGTCACGGCACCTTTGCGGCCAGCCTGGGCAATGGTTTCGCCTTCGCGTTCATGGTTCTTGGCGTTGAGCAGGCTGTAAGGAATACCTTCGGTCTTGAGCAATTCGCCTAGGATTTCGTTCTTTTCGATGGACGCAGTGCCGACCAGGATGGGCTGACCCTTATCATGTCGCGCTTTGATCTCCTGCACCACGGCTTTGAATTTTCCGATTTCATTCTTGTATACGCGGTCAGGCAAATCTTTGCGCTGTGCCGTCTTGTTGGTGGGGATGGTCAGGACTTCCAGTTTGTAAATTTTATGGAATTCTTCGGCTTCGGTCACGGCCGTACCGGTCATGCCGGCCAGCTTGTCGTACATGCGGAACAAATTTTGGAACGTGATGGTGGCCATGGTCACGGATTCGCGTTGGATAGGCACGCGTTCCTTGGCTTCGATAGCTTGGTGCAGACCTTCGGAATAGCGACGGCCATGCATCAAGCGTCCCGTGAATTCATCCACGATGATAACCTCGCCTTCTTTGACCACGTAATCTTTGTCCAGCTTGAACAGCGTGTGCGCGCGCAAAGCTTGTTCGAGATGATGCACGAGCTTCACGCCGCCTTGCACGTACAAGTTATCCACGCCCAGCATCTTTTCGATCTTAGTGATGCCATCGGCGGTCAAAGTTGCGGTCCGCAGCTTTTCATCGATAACGTAATCAGTCGAGGCTTCCAAGCGCGCCACCATCTCGGCGAAACGGTAATACAACTCCGCAGCTTCCTCGGCCGGCGCCGAAATGATGAGCGGCGTGCGCGCTTCGTCGATAAGGATGGAGTCGACTTCGTCCACGATTGCGTAATTGAGTTCACGCTGCACCGTATCTTCCAGCGTGGTGACCATGTTGTCGCGCAGATAGTCAAAACCGAATTCGTTGTTGGTGCCGTAGGTGATGTCTGCGGTGTAGGATTCGCGGCGGCTCACCGGGCGCAGATAATCCATGTCCACGCGGAAGCTGCCCGTGGCGTCACGTTCTTCGTCGTGCTGCGGTTCGGCTTTGAATTCCGGATCGTAGCGGAAGCCGCTCTCATGCTGGATGCAGCCGATAGAGAGTCCGAGTGCGAAATATACTTGACCCATCCATACCGTATCGCGCCGCGCCAGATAATCGTTGACCGTAACCAGATGCACGCCTTTGCCGGTCAATGCGTTGAGATAGATGGCGGCTACGGCAGTCAGCGTCTTGCCTTCGCCAGTCCTCATCTCGGCGATCATGCCGCGATGCATCACGATGCCGCCGATAAGCTGCACGTCGAACTGACGCTGCTTAAGCATGCGCCACGAAGCCTCGCGGACCACGGCGAATGCCTCAGGCAAAATATCATCCAAAGTCTCGCCTTTGGCCAGGCGATCTTTGAATTCAACTGTCTTACCCTTCAAACCCTCATCCGTCAGCGTCTTAACCGAAGGCTCTAAGGCGTTAATTTGGTCTATAATGGGCTGAATCTTAGCTATCTCTTTGGCATTCGGGTCGCCGAAAATCTTGGTAAATATGCTCATAAGTAGAGGCATTCTAGACCTTAATGCCGGATTTTACAATCCGGTAACTAAAGAGCGGACCCGCAAGGAGTCCGCTCTATTCGCTGTCAAAACCTTATTTGACTGCTTTGCAAGCTGTTATCGCTGCCTTCTCTGCTGTGTTGGCTGCAGCCTTGGTTGCCTTCCAAGTTGTTTGGGCGGCTAAGAGGTCAGTCTTATAGGCGGTATTAACCGTTTTAACAGCTGCCGTGTATGTCTGGTTGGCTGATTTTACGGTCGCATTATATGCATCCCGAGCTGTTTTCAAGGCTGTCTTATCCTTGTTTGCAGCTGTTTTGGCGGCTGTAAAGGTATCCATAGCCGTCTTCTTTGCCGTGTTGCGCGCAGTTAAAGCATCCTTCTTGGCTGCGGTCATCTTGTCCATGGCTGCTTTTTTGGCGTCATTAAAAGCCTTTAAGCCCGGATTGTACGCATCCTTATATGCAGCCCTGGCGCTCGTCATACACTGCGTGTGCGCAGTTGACTTGGGAGTTTTGGCTGTCATGGCGGTGGAGGTTGTATCAGCCAACACCGGCGTAGCCACGAGCGAGGCAAGCATGGTGCCCGCGACCAAATATTTGGTCAGATTCATAAATATTTTGCCCTAGGGGCGTTAAAAATTCGCGATCCGAGATTAAAATTTCGGATTCGCCAAATAATACAAAACTCAAACGCGAATGTTACAGCCAGCTTAAGCCTTGCGCTCTTCGCGCAGCTTTTCCTTTCGCTTCACCACTGATTCGCGTAAATGATCTTTGACCTTATCTATGGCCTTATATAGGTTCTTTTCCGTCTTTTGGACCTTGATGACGTCTTTAGGCAGCTGCACCACGACCGAACAGGAATAAATCTCGCCTTTGTTATGATGGTGCGTATCCAACCCGATATCCACATCCATGTTCAGGATGCCGTCAAAAAACTTTTCCACAGACTGCATCTTATCTTCGACGTATTGGCGGATGGCAGGCGTAAGCTCCATGCCAACTGCGCGGATGTTGATAGTCATAGTACTTTGATTTTAACCGATGGACCGGCAAAGGTAAAACGGAAGAGTCAAGTCTGAATTCAGGCATCAGAATCCCACCAGCTGCACCTCGTCTTCCAGCATTATCCCCAGCTCGTCGCGCACTTTCATCTTGATCAAGCTTGTGAGCTGAAGCACGTCCTGCGCACGCGCGCCTCCGGCGTTGATGACAAAGTTGCCGTGCGTATCGCTGACTTTGGCGGCTCCGACGTTCGTGCCCTTCAAACCCAGCTTGTCGATGAGCCAACCGGCGGAGATCATCTTGCTTTGCAGCATGGCTTCCGGAATTTCGCCTTGCGACTTCAGCTTCGCGATTTCCGCCTCGTCTTTGAACGCGAAGTTCTTGAACATGCAGCCAGCGCTAAACTCGCCCTGCGGTTGCGTCTGCTTGCGCTTGTCCTGCAGCTCTTGCGCGCGCGCCTGGACCTTGTCCTTTTCTCCGGGTTTGAGCGAGAGCAGGGTTTTTAATATCACAAAAGGCTGATGTTTGAATGCGCTGTCGCGATACGCGAACTTGCACTGGTCTTTGGGCAGCGCTGATTTTTTTGCCGTATCCGTGTCATACACGTCCACAGTAACCACCAGGTCCTTCATCTCACTGCCAAAACATCCGGCGTTGCCGCAGATGGCGCCGCCCATGGTCCCAGGCACGGTCGTCCCCCACTCAAATCCAGAAAGCCCGGCTTCGACCGCGGCTTTAGCCACGAGCGTGGTCAACGCACCGGCCGACGCCACAACCGTACGCTCACGAACCGTAAAAGAACGATCCGCGTAGACAATGACCAAGCCTTTATAACCGTCGTCTGAAATCAGGACGTTGGAACCGCCGCCCAATACGTACCAAGGCACATTTTGCGCCTTGGCTGTCTCGATAGCGCCCACTAAGTCGTCAATGTTTTGTGCCTGGAAAAAAAGCTGCGCCGGTCCGCCGATTTTTAGCGAAGTGTACGCGGCCAGCGATTCGTCGCGTGTAGCTTCGGGAAACAACGAGATGAAAGTCTTGATTTGTTGTTCGGATAATGCGTGCATATGGTTTATTTCGTCATTAAGCCACGAATCTCATCATCTATGTCACCAGCGCCCATGATGATAGCTGCATCTCCGGGCTCAAGCAAAGTCTTGAGCCGCGCCACGGCAGATGCCGGATCCGGCGAATATTCCACAAGACGTTTGACACCGCGCGCCTCATCGCGCAGCTTGACGGCTTGGACCAGAATCTTGGAAGAAACTTCAGCATCTTCAGAAGCATCGCGGCCGGCCACATCGTAAATCTCGCATAAGACAACCACGTCCGCTCCATCGAAAGATGGGATAAAGTCATTGAACAAATTTTTGGTGCGGTTGCGATGGTGCGGCTGGAAGCACAACACCAGGCGAGCTTGAGGAAATATCTCGCGCGCCGCAGCCAGCGTGGATGAGACGGCTGTCGGATGGTGCCCGTAATCGGAAAAGACATTCGCGCCGTTAAACTCTCCCAGCAGTTCAAAACGCCGCCAGATGCCGTTAAATCGCTCTAGAGCCTGCGCCACCTCGTGATACTGCGCTCCGAGCTGCAAAGCCAATAGCGCCGCGCCTGCGGCATTCATGGCGTTATGCGAGCCATGGACGCGCAACACGAAACGATAGGCCACAGAGCCTTTGGACAAGGTCATCCATGTGGCGCCGTCCTTCCTTTCATGCGCTACAACCCAAGGCTCTTCGATTATTCCCTTATTCGTACGAATTAGACCAAGGCTGTCAACAAAGGTAATTATGCGCACTTGCCGCTCACGAAGCTGCGCGCCATCTCGCTCCAAAAGCTTCTGGGTTTGCTCATCCCCGATATTGGCCACCACTATCCCCGCATCTTGAACATTGCTTAGCATCTGGCTGAAGGCGCCGACATAATCATCCAACGTGGGATAGACGTCGGTGTGATCAAGCTCGATGTTATTGATGATGGCTGCGTATGGATGGAACTCCAGGAAGTGCCGCGCATACTCGTCGCCTTCGATGACGAAATTCGTTCCATGTTCCGCGAGCCGTGAACTTAGACGCAGATTTCCGTCAGCGAATCCCGGCACCTTACTGCCTACTATTACCGTAGGATCAAATCCGGAACTATCCAGCGCCAAACCAAGCATGGCTGTTGTCGTGCTTTTGCCGTGCGTTCCTGTCACCAATATGGTTTTGTCATCTTTGAACCAAGCTGCCAAAAAACTGAAATTCGTGTATTCGGGCAAACCGCGGCGTTGTGCTTCGACGTGTTCCGGGTTGGATGCGGGCGCAGCCGAAGTGTGGATCAGGATCTCTGAATCTTTAGGGACGTTCTCTGCCGCGTGGCCGAAACTGACCGAAACGCCGCGCGCGCGCAGCAGTTTTACCTGTTCATTCTCCGCTACGTCAGACCCTGTGACTTTGACGCCCTGCGCAAGCAATAGTTTGGCCACGGCCGACATATTTATGCCGCCGATACCTACCAGATGCGCGGTTTTGATGTGACGGATATCCATGGCGCATAGCTTACGCGATGGTCGCATATGACGCAAAAATTCCATTTTCAAAACCCCTCCGGTTAAATCACGGAGGGGTTTGATTTCGGAAATCGACCTTACAGGCTCAAGTCCACGCTGATGTTGATAGCCGCAGCTGTTTGGGCTGAGGGGCTGTAGTCCCCGACCTTGGCCACCGGGTCGCCGTTCTGGTAATCAGAATGGAAGCCATCCGAAATATCATCAATCATTTGGTTCCAGTTGACGCCATAGTAGTCAGCGGCCAGATCTTCGGTCTGTACCCAGCGCAAGACTCCGCCTAAGGCCACGACATATACTTTGGGATCGGTCGTGAATTTAACCATCTTAACGCCTGGCCTATAGGTTACATTCACGCCCAACGGGATGCTGGCCAACTTATCCTCTGTAATGACTTGCACTCCGGAAAAGTCGCTGTACCAAGTGAAGAACACCCGCGAGTTGGGGAAGGCGTGACGCTTACCGTCGGCACCGATGTAATAGACGGCCGTATCTTCCTGCGTTGTCGGGTCGCCATCATCCTGCAATTTGACCAAGGTATTGATGCTGATGCCGATGGTGGCCAGATTCTTGAGGTTAGCCGGCTTGTTCACGTCCGTGTGTGAGCTCTGGAAGGTTGTCGTCACCGGACTCATGCCTCCTCCTACCCCGCCTCCACCGCCTCCGCC
>CAIKNB010000064.1 GCA_903828685.1 Candidatus Uhrbacteria bacterium
ACGAACATTAAACTTCGCCCGAAATAATTCGTACCTTTTTCGCCCTTTATGTCCAACCGCCATCTTGCCCGCGCTTTAGCCTTGCAATCCCTCTATGAGTGGGATTTTCACCAAGGCCAAACTCCGGCGCCGGAGATTTTGACGCGCAACATCGAAGAATTCGCGCCCGAGCTGGATGAAAAATCTTTTGCCGACAAGCTGGTCAAAGGCGTGATGGACAAACGCGAAGAGATTGACGCTTGTATCACGCAGTTCGCGCCTGATTGGCCGCTGCCCAAAATCACGACCGTGGACCGCAATGTGCTGCGCATCGGCACGTATGAATTGAAATATGACGGCGAAATCCCCTCCAAAGTCGCCATCAACGAAGCCATCGAGTTAGCCAAAACTTTCGGCGGCGAATCTTCGGGCAAATTCGTGAACGGAGTGCTGGGTGCAGTATATCGCGATCAGGTGGCGCAAGGCGTAGAAAAAGAAGCTGACAAACAGAAAGACAAAGACAAAAAGGAAGAAAAAAGGGATGAGCCAGCAGAAAAATCCAACGAAGCTGAAACTCCTAATCCTTAAATGCTAACTACTAAATGCTAAATGCTTAATCCGCAACGACTCCAACGAAGGATACGGAATCTAGATCTGTTGACTTCATTGGCGTCGTTCCTAAAATCCTCCGCGATTTTATGAACGAAACACCCATCCAAAACCTGGAAGTGCTCGAAGGGCGCCTGGGCCACACTTTCAAGGACAAGAGCTTCATCATCGAGGCCCTGACGCATCGCTCGTACTTGAACGAGCATGCGGATTTTGCTTACACGCACAACGAACGCCTGGAATTCTTGGGCGACGCGGTGCTGGAAGTCATCGTGACCGAACATCTGTTCAAGAACTTCGCCAATCCCGAGGGCGAGCTCACCAACTGGCGCGCCGCGCTGGTCAACGCCAAGACTTTGGCCGGCATCGCCACGCAGCTAGAGTTCGAGGATTTTTTGCTCATGTCCAAAGGCGAGGCGCGCGACAAAGCGAGCAAGGCGCGCATGTACATCCTGGCCAATGCCATCGAGGCCATCATCGGCGCTATCTACTTAGACGGAGGCATGCCGGCGGCCACCAAGTTCATCAACATGCATATCCTCTCGCATCTGGAATTCATTTTGAAGAACGAGCTCTACGTTGATCCCAAGAGCAAGTTCCAGGAAACCTCGCAGGAACTTTTGGGCGTGACGCCGACGTATAAAGTATTGGAAGAGAAAGGACCGGACCACGCCAAGGAATTTACGGTGGGAGTATTTTTGGAAAAAGACATGGTGGCCGTGGGCCAAGGCTCATCAAAACAAGAAGCGCAGGTGGCTGCGGCGCAGGCAGGGCTCGATGCCAAAGGCTGGAACGTGCCGCTATCTGAAAAGAAAACCAAATAACAAAAGAGCCTCAGGCGGAAGTGATCCGCAAGAGGCTCGAAAGCGAAGGGATTCGCTGTTTCAGGCTGTGAGCGCACAGTCGAACTTGGGCGCGTTCAGCATCTTGCAAAGCTCGGATGCAAACTCCAATTTTCCGCGCCTTGTGATGCCGATCGTGGTCGCAGCACCCCTGAGAGCCAAGAGTCCAGCGCCGCACAACTTCAAGCCGAGGTTTTTAGCTCGCGTTTGCGGATTGTAGTAGAGGTCAACCGCCGAATTCAGCAGCACCATGAAAAAGAATGCATATTCTTCATCCGTGAGCTCAAGCTCACTGCCATCCTTCTTCAAGCAGAGCTGGAACGTGCTCCGGATCTGCTTGTTCACCTCGTCCCGAGTTGTGGAAAGAGGCTGATTGCCCAGCTCGGGAATCGGAATAGTGAGTTTGAAGTCGTATTCGAATGTTCGTTCCTTTATCTTCAAGTAGCCCTTGTAATGAATGCCGTCTGCCACTTGTTCGATGCGCTGCTCAGCCGAGACTAGCATGGCTTTTTTTCCTTTCTTTAAGGGGCGATGTTCGCGATGAACCTAGCAGGATTTTACCGACGCGTCAAGATGGGCCCGTCAGACGGGCCTCAGAAACGTCAGACGTTTCTCAGCCCTGCTTATACAAAAGAAGCTCCGTATTGCACGGAGATTCTTTTTTTCCATCAATGGGCTATTAGCCCGTTTGACGGGCTGGTGCGCCAGGAGGGATTCGAACCCCCGACCTTCAGCTTCGAAGGCTGTTGCTCTATCCAGCTGAGCTACTGGCGCAAGCAAGAAGATGATACAGAGCACGCGGAATATATGCCATTTTTCATGAAAAGTCAATGGTCGTGGGGAGAATATCACTGGCTGATGACCACGCCTTTGTTCTTGGCGTAATCATCGTTTTGCAGATCAGTGGAAAGACCAGACTGGATCAGTTGCACGCCCTGACCTGCGACCGGGTCCTGCGCCATGAATTGCGCCTGGCCGATGAGGTCGGCAAAACGACTGGCATCGTAAACCGTGGGCGTGAGCGTAAGGTCAAAATCCGCTTTAACCTGGCCCACGTCGGCCGGCATGCGGTTGAGCTGCCAGGTGACGGTACGCGTGGAATCATCATACGACAAATCGCCGGCGGAAACCGTAAAATGTTTGGGCCACGAAACGTTCTGCGGCAGCACCGCGGTCGTCTTCAGGTCCTTGAGTTCATGCAGCGTCTTGCTGACCGTCCAGTTGATGCGGTAGGTCGTAGCTTGTCCGACTACAGGCGGCAACGGACCAGAACCTTCGGGTGCTCCCTCCTCCGTATAGAACCGCGCATCAGCCGCGAACTTCGCGTCGCTTAAATATTTGAAGATGATCGGCTGGGTGTGGATCACGCGCTGCAGATGGCTCTTACCCACCCATTCGATCGTAGCCTGAGCAACAGCTTGGAAGCCTTGCGTGCTGGTGCTCTTGGCCAGATTCGAGACCGCCACGGGCACGCTAAAATCCAAACTGCCGTCTTCTCCCTGCGATAACCGCTCCAGAGTGCCGATCGAATTCTCATCCCAAGTAATAGCGTCGCCCGAAGCCGTGCCCGAAGACGAATCGTCCATGCGCGACCAATCCAAAAACGGCGGCGGTGTCTTGCTTGAGCTGCCCGTAGAAGAAGCGGCCAAAGGCTGCAAGTCGATGCGCAGCGAAACGTTGCGCAAATCGTCGCCTGAAGTATTTTCGTATGACAAAGAAAAATTGAGCGTGTCGCCGAAAGTCACGGACCGGCTGTCGCCCGAGCCGTTGGCCGCAAGTTTGAGCAGCAAATCTCCGGCCAAAACCGATATCACGGTGTCGGACTTTTGTGCGGGCGCAAACAAACCGTCGGCGTTTAGTATTCCGGCTTCGGCGTGCACCGGAAAATCCCCGGCCTGACCCGAAGCGAAAGAGCCGACGACCGCGACCGTGGTGCTGGCGCCGGCAGGCAAATCCCGCACCGGCAAACTCACGACGCTACCGTCCAGCTGTCCGGCCGTGGACGAAGCCTCGCGCACGAAGCCCGGCGGCATGGTGATGCGCGCCTGCAAACCCGTCATGGTTTTGGCACCGCTATTCTGCAAAGTGTAAGCCAGCGCGACCTCGTCTCCGGGCAAAGCTTTTTCCGGCACGCTGATGGCTCCGCTCAATACGCTCTGGGTGTAATTGATTTGCTTGGTGCCCAAAGATTCAAAATCGCTGTTGAACGATGCGGGACGGTAAGTGCCCACGGATTGGATTGCTGTTTTGGTCCCCAATGCTCCGCTGAACACGCCTTTGATCGTGATGGTCCCGCGACCGCCGTAAGCAATGGAACCCAGGCGCCAAACCATGCCCTGGTCAGACGGCTGCGGCTCCATGTCAGTGACCGTGAAGTCCGTGGGAAAACTCACCTGCACCTGGGCCGAGGCCAAAGGCTCGTTGGAAGCGTTGATGTAGTTGATGAAATACGAAGTCTCCTGGCCCAGCGTCACCTCGCCCGGACCATCAATATTGACCTGCAATCCTTTGCCCGTATAACCGCGGAACGGTTTGAAGATCATGAAACCCGACCACACGGCCATGATCAGCAATGCCAGGAACAAGCCCACGCCGCCCAAAACGTAATAGACCAAACGCGAACCGCGGCGCTCGAGCCGGCTCAAGTCAGGCAGCTGTCCTGCATCATCGCGATAAATCGCGGACAAACTCTTGTCCACTTCGTTTGCCTTATTCGGCGGCGCGCTCAAAACCTCATTCCGTGCTGCCGGTGTTTTGTGTGCTTTGCCCATTGGCTGGTGACAACAGTGCCGCCAGTACGCGATCGCGGTCCCACGTACCGGAATAACCCAAGGCATTATTTTGTTCCGCCGGTTTGCTCCAGGCGATCTTCCAAGATTCAGGATAACTCACCGAGGTCGTGATAGTGCGGTCGGTCTTGCCGGATTGGCTGGTCAGGAGCAGCAGGTATGCGCCACGCGGACTTGCTTGCGTCGTGGCCGGCGTTGCATCGAGTTTGGCCAGGATGTCCGAGGTCGTGAACGGCAAACGGTATTTGAGGCTCACGGTCTGGCTTTGTCCGGGATCGAGCTGCAACCAGCCGCCGAAAACCGTGCGGCCGTTTTCTTCGGTGAGCGTGACGCCATCAGGCGTGGTTTGGGCGCCGGTTTCTACTTGTTCGATGTCGCCATCAGGAGTTTCGTCGTCGGCCACGGTTTGGAAAAACTTTTTCTCCGGCGTCTTAAAGCCTGAAGCCTCTTCGAGCTTGCTGCCCTTGGGCACGTACACGCGCAGAAACGCGACGTTGCGCACGCCGTTAAACAAATCGCCCTTGCGGCCGTTGTGTGTGCGCGTAAAAGTGACTGTGTCTTCGATGGAACCGTCAGCCCCCACCGCTGCGCGGTGCTCGACCTTCTCGTCTATCACGCCGTCGGTCTTTTGCCCTGCGATGTTGGCCTCGATAACTGCCAGGCTGTCGCCGGAAGTATCTTTGAGGCGGCCGCTCCAGCCGTATTTTTCGGCCAGCTGTTCTTCGCCCGAATTGCTGAACGCGACTTGGATATCCTTGGTCTCCAGCGAATCGGCCACAGCGCCCGCCACCTGGAGCCACTCGGATTTATCCAGCGTCTTGAGCCGACCCAACATGATTTGTGCCAGGTCGCCCACGAATTTTTTCGGCGTGTTGGCCTGCTTGTCGTAATCAATCTCCACTTCCTTTTGCGTCTCGGCCATGAAATTGTCGGCGGTGATGGTCTTGCCGTAGCTCGGCAAATCCACGGGACCCGTGATCTGCAAAAGTTTTTGCATGAACGAGGCGTTGACTGTGATCACGCCATCGATAGTCTCTTGTCCCGATTTGCTCCAGAACCAACGGATCTTGTCGGCGCTAGTCGGAAAATCAGGGAACCAGTTGGCGTCTTGGAATTGCCACAGCGAGTTGACCAGTTGGAGCGGCTGCGGCGGAACAATGCGCGCCATGAGCTGGCCCTTGATGGCATAGGTGCCGCCCGAAGGGACGCTGACTTTTTTGATTTCGCCGCGATCCAACGTGACTTCAGCATACGAACCCATGAAGCCGCCCGTGGGCCTGATCTCTGTATTGTTCTGGAAAATCACCAGGTAGTTGCGCAGGCTGTCGCGTCCTGCGATCTTGGAAAATGCGTCTGCCAGAGTGGCGAATTCGCTGACCGCGCCTTGCGCCTGGGTGATGCTGCCCAACAAGGAAGTGATTTTGGCGCGTTGCGCAGCCGGCACGGATGAAACGTCGACCGTGGAAGCAGCCAGCGAGGCGTCGGACATGAGCTGCAGCGAACCTCTGGCATATGCCGCCAACACATCCAATCTTTCGTCCAAGCGGCGCTCAGGATCGGCAAAGACTTTGTCAAAACCCACGGCCAAAAGACGCGCGGCTTCGCTGGCCTTGTCGCCAACTTCGAGTAAAGCGCGAGCGCTCCTGAAAGTCTTGGGCATGACCGAGGCCAAACCCACGGCCAGGGCATTAGTTTGACCTAAATACGAATCAGCGGCGCGGAAGCTACTGGAAGCGCGTTTGAGCGAATCGGCTGAATCAGGCACGTTAGCCGCGTCCTTAGCCGAAAGCAGATCGTCCACGGCCTGGGTGCCAGCTTGGCTTGCCGAGGCGCCGTTTTCGGAAGCCGTGCGATAGAGCAGCAACGCCTTTGCCGGCAAAGTCACGAGCAAGAGCAGAGCGCAAAAACCGACCAGAGCGCGGGCCACGGAAAATTTTGGCACTTCGACCGTGCACAGCGCATCTTCGGCTTCGTGTTCGATTTTCTTTTCGACTTTTTCCACGCGCTGGAACAGCGGCGACAAAGTTTCGCACAATCCGCGCCAGCGGGCATGAAGCCATTCGCCTGCGCCGAACCTCTGCCGGAACGCTTCATCAAAAGTCGCAGGCGTAAATTGATCCTGCGCCATCCAGGGATCAGCCGGCAAGCCTTGCAAGTCGTATTTGAGCGTGGCGTAGACCTCGATTGGATAGGCTTGCTGCTTGGGCAAACCGTAATCCGCTGCAGCCACCTGGTGCCGCGGCTCGGTACTCTCTTTGATGAGTTTTATTTTCTGCAACGAAACGACGTAAGCGCTGCGTTCATGCGCGCCGCGCTTGATGGCGATGGATTTTTCTTTGTTGGCGTGCGCCGCATCCACGGTCAAACCCACGACCGCATAATCCAGCTGCTCCACGGCATCTGACTGCGGCGCAGGAGTCGGTGCGGCTGCCACTTTCCAAGCTCCGATTTTAGTTTTGCCGCGGCGCGGACCTACCGGGGTCTGCAAAACCACGCCTTCGCGTTCGACCACGTTGGCCAGTTGGTCTTCCAACGAAGCAGCCGGCCGGGTTCTGGCCGACGTCAGTTTGTGGGTGCCGGGCGAATTCCTTTTTTTCACATTAATCGTGTCTGAGCGCTTGCCGATAAGCCGCCAGAGTCAATTCCGCGGCTTGCTTCCAGTTGTGACGCAACGCCAAATCCTTCGCGGCTAGCATGGCGTTTTGCCGGGCTTTTCCAAGGTCAGCCAAGACGCTTTGGACAGCGGCAAGTATAGCACCGGAATCGCCTGCACGGAAGTAGATTGCGCCATTTTTTCCTAAGACCTCGGGCAAGGATGCAGCATCTGACGAGATGACCGGGCAGCCATGCGCCAGAGCCTCAAGCGGCGGCAAACCAAAACCCTCAAAATGCGAGGGAAAAACCAGGGCCACGGCGTTGGAATAGAGATTCGAAAGCTGCTCGTCGCTGACGCGGCCCAGGAACTCGATGCCTTTGAGGTCTGAAGCCTGTACTTTGACTCGTTGCATGAACACATCCATCTCGCCTGCGATTATGAGTTTGAGATCCGGATACTGCGTACTAATCTTAGGCCAAGCTGCCAGAAGGTCATCGAGTCCTTTGTGCGGATAGGCAGAACCCACGTAAAGCAAGTAGCTAGGAGCTAGGGGCTGGTAGCTAGGGATGGCTTCGACCCTAGCTTCTAGCTTCCAGCTACTAGCTACCATTCCTGGCATGCCCTCCCCGGTCACGATTATCTTGCCTTTAGACTTCGGATAAAAAGATTCGACATCGGATTTCACGAATTCGGTCGGCGTCAGAATCTTGGCAGCATGTTTAATGCATTGCGCTACGGTGAGACGATAAGCGACCTGTTTGATCCCGCGCATGAAAGGACCGCTCAAAGAAGATTTGGCGCTCTTGGGCTGGTGGCGCAGCAGCAAATCATGGATCGTCACGACCAGCGGACCACGGAAAGAAATCGGCACATTCCAATGCGGCACATGGACCAAGTCCGCATGGACAGAACGAAAGACGCCGGGCATTTTGGTTTGTTCGGCCAAGCCGTACCACGGCACATTAGCGATGACGGTCTCGACGTTTGGTTCATGCACGAACGGATGTTCAGGCTTGCGGACAATGAGGACAAAGCGGTCATCTGTCTTTTGGTCCAGCATGGCCTGCACTAACTCTTGGATATACCGGCCGATGCCGCGGGTGTTCTCCGGGCCCATCATCCTGGCATCGATGGCGATTCTCATGCAGGTAAAGTACGGGTCAGTGGGACGATTGACAAGCCCGCCAAAGTATGACAATTTCCATCATATCTTTGACCTGGAGGAAGCCACGGAAAATTTGACACGCTCTTTGATCAAAATGAAGCTGCAAGACACGCTCTTGAAGCCAGTAACAGCGGAAGAACGCGAGCAATGCCGCGTGCTTGCCGAGACCATCGGACGCATGCACATCACCCACGCGTCTTTGACGCGATTGGATAGACAGCCCGCAGCGCGCGTCTGCTATGAAAACGGATGTGCGCCTGCAAGCTTCTGGAGCAAGTGGCTCTGGGCGCAGATCGGAACTTTCAACGATCATGCTTGGCTGGCGCGCTTGTGCGCCATCATACCTGGAGAATACGCCCTGTACTTTGTACCGCGGCCCGATACCATCGACATTTCTTTGGCCGCTGAGTCGCAACTCGTGACTTGCGACAACCAGCTGAAATATCTCAAGCTCGGGATC
>CAIKNB010000065.1 GCA_903828685.1 Candidatus Uhrbacteria bacterium
CCGGCCATGGCATTTGCTGTCATGGCCACGATAGGCGTTCTGGTAAATCCCCTGTTTCTCAGCTCTTGCGTGGCCTCAAGGCCGTTCAACTCTGGCATCTGGATGTCCATGAAAATGATGTCGAAAAAGTCGGGCTCCGCGCAAAACTTATCGATGGCCTGCTGACCGTCGGCAGCCACCGTGACCGTATAGCCGGCCTTGTTGAAAAATGTCACTGCAAGTTTTTGGTTTACGGGGTTGTCTTCAGCAAGAAGTATGCTCACGGCATGCTTGGCGTCCTCGCGAATGGAGCGCTGAGTCATGATCCTTTCCTCAGCGGTTTGCTGCTGCAGTTCATTGGGAGACAAAGACATTAGCCGTTCGATTATCTTATAGAGTTTTACACGGCTGATTGGCTTGGGCAAATATCCATTGAAGCCCACCTCCTGGCACCTGAGCGCCCCCCCCATGTCTGTTACGGATGAATGGGCAAGCAATGGCAGCCTTGTTCCGTATACCGAGCGTATGGTTTCCGCCAGTTCGTAGCCGCTCATGACGGGCATCATAATGTCGATGATGCACAGGTCGAACTGCGCCCCTGTGCCGGCTTGTTTGGCCAGCGCCTCCAGCGCGCACGCGCCGTCGGGGACCTGTGTCACCTGCATCTGGGCAGCCTCAAGCATGTTGAGAAGAATATTCAGGTTGTTTGGGTTGTCGTCAACTATCAGTGCGGTTTTGCCCGCAAGCGAAACAGGCAGATAGCGTCTGGCATGCGTAGCGTCGGTCTTCCGAAGCCATGCTGTAAAGTGGAAGACGCTGCCCCAGCCCGGTTGGCTTTCAGCCCAGACATTGCCGCCCAGCAGGTTGGCGACTTTGCGGCAGATAGACAGCCCCAGGCCCGAGCCGCCAAAACGACGCGTGGTGGAGGTGTCGACCTGCTGAAACACTGCAAAAACGCTCTCCATTTTATCGGTTGGAATGCCGATGCCCGTATCCCGCACCTGCGCATGTACTCTCATCCTGTCGCCGCTCTCCTCATCAACCAGCAGCGACAGCTCGATCTCGCCGGCATTGGTGAACTTTGCGGCATTGTCCATAAGATTCACCAGAACCTGCTTGTACCGGTAGGGGTCGCCGCTTATCATGGCGGGCAGATTGTCGTCGATCCGCAGCATGAGCTCAACATGCTTGTTGCCGAGCCTTGGCTTGATCAGCTCGCAGACATCATGGGCGAGCAGTTCAATATCAAAAGCCAGCTCTTCAAGTTCAATTCTATTCTCCTCTATTTTTGACAGATCAAGAATGTCGTTGATAAGCGACATGAGCGACTCGGCGCTGCTCTTGATAGTGTTGGCATAGTCCTTCTGCTCGGGCAAAAGCCTGGATCCCAGCAGGATGTCGGTAAACCCGATGATTGCGTTCATGGGCGTGCGGATTTCATGGCTCATGTTTGCCAGGAAATGACTTTTGGCCATATTGGCCTGCTCGGCAGCGTCCTTCAAAAAACGGAGCTCCTCTGTTTCGCGCCGTTTTTTCAGCATGCCTATAACGAACCCGATCAGAACCGCCACAGCGCTTGCGACAAACAGCAGCTCCTGCATGCGCTCGCCACGCACATCAACCTCCTGCGAGGTTATTTTCATTTCATTCCAGCCCGACCGGGTCACCTCGTCCGACAGTGCGACGATTTCGGGTGCAAGAGGCAGGATGGTCTTCCTGATCTCCTCATCCATCTTCAGCACAAGTGCTGACTGCCCCTCAAAAGCGTCGCGGAGTTTCTCGACATCAATTGCGATGCCTCCCTGGCCTCCGCTGCGGGTCTCCCTTTCAATTATGGCGTCAAGCTTCAGGATGATTGACGAGGCGCTATCGTGCGTTGGTTCGAGAAAGAAGTGATTCATGGCCTGCTCGACATCGACATGCTGCTTCAGCAGCTCCATGCTCAGGGTGAACAGCTGCGGGTTGTCTTTGGCGGACTGGGAACGGGAGTAGAGCTTGTCGGTAATCCTTTTCGTTACAGAGAGAAGGTCGCGCTTGTTGTCTTCACGCGCCTTTATCCGGATGACAACATTGTTGAATTTTTCGATGTACTGCAGCGCCCGCGACTCGATCTTTTTCAGCAGTTCCCTGCGATGCTGGTCGCGTGTGCTGCGCAGTGCGACTTCCATCAGGTTGTTGACCCCGCGAATGTGGACATCGGCGTCGTGCAGGTCTTCGTCTTTTTCGCGCATAATAAACTTCTCGACCGATATGCGCATGGAGAGAATTTCCGAGCGAATCTCGTTGGCAAGGTTAACCTCGCCGGCAACTTCGTTGGTAAGGCGCTTGAGCGTATCGGCAAAGCCCTTGAACTGCAACACGGCAACTGCCACCACCGCTATCAGCAG
>CAIKNB010000066.1 GCA_903828685.1 Candidatus Uhrbacteria bacterium
GAAGCTCATGGCTGCGCCCATGGATATCGGACCGGTCAACTTGGGCAGCGATTTGGATATGCCGCTCGTGGACGTGGCGCAACGCATCATCGAGATGACAGGCTCGACCTCACGCATCAAATTCGAAGCGCCGCTGTTGTTCATGACACCGCTGGGTTTGCCTGATCTTACCAAGGCCAAAGAAAAACTTAGTTGGCTGCCGCTGGTCTCGCTAGACGAAGGACTTAAGCGCAGCATAGATTACACCATGTCGCATAAGGCGCTGTTGGGCTTCACCATGGGTGGATAATCCCTTGCAATCTAGCCAAAATGTCAAGGATGCCGTAAGCTATCGGCATGAGGATTATTGCCGTAATTCCAGCTTATAACGAGGAAAAACGGATAGCCGAAACAATCGAAAAATTACAGCCGCTCGTGGACGGCATCATTGTGGTAGACGACGGTTCATTAGACAAGACCGCGGATGCGGCCAAAGCGGCTGGCGCTATCGTATTGCGGCATGCTTTGAACCGCGGGCAAGGAGCGGGGTTGCGCACCGGCACTGAAGCGGCTTTGCGCTTGGGCGCGGATATCATCGTGCACATCGACGCCGACGGCCAGCATGATCCGAGTTTCATCCCGGCGCTCGTGGAACCGATCAAGGCAGGAGAAGCTGACGTTGTTTTTGGTTCGCGTTTCATGGGCTTGGCTCCGGTGAACATGCCGCTGCGGCGCAAGATGTTGCTGCGTGGCGCGCGACTGTTCAATACTTTTGCCGTGGGTATTCCGAATACAGTCACGGATCCGCAGAGTGGTCTGCGCGCGTTCAAGGCCAGCGCTGCAGAAAAAATCGACTTCAAGCAAGACCGCATGGCGCATACTTCGGAGATTTTGCGTTTGGCTACGCGTTCGGATCTGCGTTGGAAGGAAGTTCCGGTCGAAGTCAGGTACACGGCCGACACGCTGGCCAAAGGACAATTCGGCGGCGGACCGTTCCGCATCGTGTGGCAATTGTTCTTAGGCATGTTCAATAAATAAACATATGCTTATCCAATTCGTTCTCGTTGCCATCCTGCTAGGTGCACTGCTCATGACCTGGAAGCGCGCTAAGCAAAACGTGATCTCTTTTGGCGAAGCGTTTGCGTGGAGCGTGCTGTGGATCGGCGCCGGCGTGGTCGTGCTTCTGCCGCAAACCACGACTTTGGTCGCGAACTTTTTCGGCGTGGGCCGAGGTTCGGACTTTGTCCTCTACGCCGCAGTCGTGACTTTATTTGTGCTCATCTTCAAGATTTTCATTTCGCTTGATCGCATGGAGCGTAATTTGACCGAGATGGTGCGCAAGGAGGCTCTGCGGGATTTGCCGGAACAGCATGAATGAGATTTTGTTGCCCACAGTAGACATCATTGTCCTGCTGTATAAGAACGCGCAGTTCATGCCCGCGTTGTTTTCTGGTTTGGCTGAGTTAGATTACCCGCGCGATTGCATGACTCTGCATCTGGTGGATAACGGACCGGGTGATGGAACGCTCCCTGAAGCCGGACGGCAGATGGAAAAATTCGCAGGCAGACTTCCTAAAACCATCATTCACGAACCGGGCAAGAATTTAGGATTCACGGGCGGAAATAATCTGGCCATGCGCCAGGCTTTGGAGCGCAATGCGGATTATATTTATCTTTTGAACGGCGACGCGTGTTTTGAGCCGCAAGCCTTGATGGAAGCGGTGAAAGCCGCGGAAAAGAATCCGCAGATTGGCGCGGTCCAATCGCTTTTGGTGCTGCAGCAGAATCCAGACGAGATAAATTCATGGGGCAATGCCTTACATTATTTGGGTTTTGGTTATGCTTTTGGTTATCAGCGCAAAAAAAGCGAAGCGCCGCATGAAATGAAAGAAATCGCATATCCATCCGGCGCCGGCGTGCTTTTGAGGTCCAGCGCTTTGCGCAAAGTTGGCTTGTTCGACGAAATTTTTGGCTCGTATCATGAGGATTTGGATTTAGGTTGGCGCTTGCGTCTAGCCGGGTTCAGCTGCGCCATGGCTCCGCAAAGCGTAGTGCAACATCATTATGAATTTTCGCGCTCCATCCAAAAGTGGTACTGGATGGAACGCAACCGTTTCCTCACCATCTTAAAGAATTACAAGACCGCGACTTTGGTTTGGCTTGCGCCGCAAATCATCGCGTCTGAACTGGCTCTGTTCGTCTTCGCATTTGTCAAAGGCTGGTGGCGAGACAAGCTGCGCGTGTACGCTTATCTGCTCAAACCTGCGACGTGGAAATATCTAGGCGAGCAGCGTCGCGTAGTCAATTCACTCCGCCAAGTCAATGACCGCGAGATTTTGAGGCTGACCGCGCCGACTATCGCGTATCAGGATGTGGAGAGTTGGCCCGTTAAAATATTCTTGAACCCGATTGGCCGCGCTTTGCATTGGCTGACTAAAGTCGTGGTGTTTTGGTGATATGAAAGTAATTCATTTATCCTGCGTGGCGCCGCCGCAAATTGGCGGCATCGGCAAAGTCGCGGCTAAGGAAGTCGAGCTGTTGAAGCAACGCGGGATTGACGCTCGTTTATTGGCGCCGCAGGACAAGGATTTTCCTGCGTTATGGAAATACGGCAACACGGCAATCCCGCGTCCGTTCAAGCTACGGAAGCTTTTAGCGGATTACGACATTGTGCATCTGCACTTTCCGTTCTATGGGTCGGCCGAGATCGTGGCAGTATGGAAAATATTTGGCGGCATCAAAAAACTGGTCATGACTTTGCACATGGATGCCAGAGTCGAAGCCGGACGCGATTGGATACTGGGCATCAACCGGATTTTTTTCCAACCCTGGGTCACGGGATCAGCGGACGGTCTTTTGGTCAGCTCGCTGGATTATGCCGCGAATTCTTCGTTCAAAAAATTCGTCGGATCATCCAAGCTCCATGAATTGCCTTTTGGTGTGAATGAAAAACTTTTCTGTCCAGGGCAGAGAGTACCACAGAAATTCGGTATCCCAGAAGATGCCAGAGTCATTAGTTTCGTGGGCGGCATGGATAAGCCGCATGCGTTTAAAGGCGTTGACGTCTTGCTTCAAGCTGTGGCGCGCTTGCCGCAAAATGTTTGGTGTTTGCTTTGCGGTGACGGTGAGTTGCGTCCGGGCTACGAGGCTTTGGCTCAAGAGTTGGGGATTACGGAGCGCGTCAGATTCATCTCTCGCATGCAGGAAGACGATCTTCCCGATATCTATCGCGCGGGCCATGTGTTCGCTTTCCCCTCGGTTTCCGGCGCTGAAGCATTCGGTTTGGTGGCGCTTGAAGCACAGGCTTGCGGTGTGCCGGTAGTGGCATCGGATTTGCCCGGCGTGCGCACAGTTGTGGAAGACAAAGTTACGGGATTTTTATCACCGCCCAAACATGTCGAAGAATTAGCCGCACACTTGCGTCTGTTGTTGGAAAATCCGGGCATGGCCGAAGAGTTCGGCCGCGCCGCGCGTCAACGCGTGGAAGAAAAATTTACCTGGCAGAGACATTTGGATGGATTGCTGGGGGTATATGAAAAAATATGCGCATCGCCGTCTTAAGCAACGCTTATCCGCCGAAGATGCAAGGCGGTGCGGGTAACATAGCTTTTGAATATTCCAAGGCGCTCGAACAGTCGGGACACGAAGTCAAAGTCTTCGGACCTGACGAAATTTTTCATCTCCTGTCGAGATTGCCGCCGCTGGCGCGATTGTCTTTCCATTTGCATGATCTGAAGCCGCGGAAAAAAATCGTGGACGAAATTTTAGCCTGGAAACCGGATGTTCTGATTTCGCATAATCTCACGGGCTGCGGATTCGGTACTCCGCGGGCCGTCCAAAAATCCGGAGTGCGCTGGCTGCATGTTTTGCATGATGTTCAGCTCTTCGAACCGTCCGGACAAATCATCTATGCAGAGAAATTTGTTTTCATGCGGAAAATCTGGCGAAGTTTTTGGGCCAGCCTGCGGCGTAAGAGTCTTGGCGCGCCGGATGTCGTGATTTCGCCGACTAAATGGCTGATGCAGGAACATAAGAAATTCGGATTCTTCAAACAGACAAAAAATCAGATTCTGCCCAATCCGGTGGAACCTGCTGTCGAATCAGTAAACAGCGCGCGCGACAGCCGCAAGATCTTGTATGTCGGGCGGCTTGATTCGGATAAGGGCATCGACGTCTTACTCGCAGCTTGGCCTCGTATCAAGGAAGCGACCAGCAGCTGGGTGGTGATTGGTGCAGGGCAGCGCTTGGATTATCTGCACAGCTTGAATGATCCAAAGATAGAAGCACGTGGCGCCATGCCGCGCGACAAGGTTTTAGAAGAGATGCAGCGTTGCGGCGTTTTGGTCCTGCCCTCATTAGTCATGGAGAACCAGCCCACGGTCATCCTCGAGGCTCTGGCTAACGGCTGTAAGGTCGTGGCCGCGGACGTGGGCGGCGTGCGCGAGACGCTGGGCTCGGCGGGCTGGATCTTCACGCCTGGCTCGGCGCAGGAATTTTCCAAAAGCATTCTGCAGGCTTTGCAGGATACGGACGCCAAGCGCGAGATGGCGGCCAGCGAAATCTTGCGCCTTCACGATCCTAAAGTTTTCGTAAGCTGTTTGGCTGGTTTGCTCAAATCGAATTTATAGACTTTGACCGAGTGGCCCGCGCCTTTGCTCGTGTCGCCGAAGGTCCAGTTTTGTACCGCGATGCCGGAAAGCGTTTCGGAAGTGTATTCGTAATTCCACCAATAATCATCCAGCACCACGTAGACGAGCTGGCTTTGTCCCAATTTTGCCGCGTCCCAAGCAGTGTCACGCGACGGTTCGTTGTAAGTCATGCGCAAGAACAAATCGTAGAGCGGCCCGCCTGTGGGAATGGGATAGTAAAAGACGTCGCTGGCATAACGCTTAAAACCGAATTCCGCGACAGCCGCAGCCGAGACGCTTTGGTCGGCGAGTACGGTATAAGTTTGTCCTGCAGCGTCGGTGTCGATGGCGCGAACTGCGGCCAAGTCGGCCTGGCACACGCTCCAGCCGTGTCCGGTGACCAGCGCGTCATTGCGCGGCAAGGCGTTGTAGCTCGTAGCTGCGGCGATGGCCAAAAGCAGGGCTGCGAAAGCCGCGGCTTGGAGTTGCGGCGCGCTGCGCATCTTCTGGAGCAGCAATTGCAGGCTGGGTAAAGAGGCAAGAAAAAGCAGCATGAGCGCCAGGACCGAAAGACGGTCGGTGTAGTTGCCGCGTTCGTAATCGATGAGGAAGGCAAAGTCGCCGGCGGATTTGAGGACGGTCCAAGCCACGAACATGAGGCAGGCCGAAACCATCAATATCAGTACATGCTGACGTTGCGCTTGGCGCGTCAGCCGGACCGAGAAGCCGGCCGCGACCAACAGCACGAAAGGCAGACTCTGCGCCCAGAGCGATGACCACGAAGGCCACAGTGCGTAATGGTTGCCGATCCAGGGCAGGAAGATGCCCAGCAGCGCGCTCCAGGGAGACCAGGCGAGCAGTGCGCTCCAGCCCCAGTGGATTTCGGTTTGACTCTTGAGTCCCAGGATTACGAACATGAGCGGCACGGAACAAGCAGCCAAGATGGCGCAAACCCAAGCTGCGAAATTGCGTAGTTTGGATACGGTCGTGTCCGACATCCGCGGAATCAGCAGGAGCGCCATGACCACGAACAAGAATGGAATGCCGGAGAGCGGATGCGCGGCTGCGGACCAGAGCGCGAAAATAAACGGTGCCACCGGACTGACCGAATCTTCGGAAGCGGCGCGCGCCAGGAGCAGCGCCACTAAACCCAGGAGATACGACCAGGCTTGAGGCGTGGTAGCCACGAATGGTGCGAGCGGCAGAAGAATCAATAACGCAGGCAGAATGTTGAGGTCGTTGCGGCGCCGTCCTAAGTACAAAGCCAGAGGAACGAGCAGAGCAAAACCCGCGGGCACGAGCCATCTATCAACCTGCTCAATGGGTAGATTGGCGGTGCGTGAAATCCAGGTGGTGAAGACGTACTGGCCCAGGTAATACAAAGGCTTGGGCGAGAGCGTGCCGCTTGCCAGGATGATTTTTTCCGAGGCTACATGCAAAAAGCCGTCAAAGCCGAAACCGAGTTTGTAGAGCAGGGGAGCGATGGCCGTGGTGCAGAACAGCGCGACGGCAGAAAGCATGGCCGTGAACGCGGGCCAGTCCGTGAGCCAGGCCGAGAAGATGACGCAGCACCAGGTTAGTGCGATGGCGAGCAGCGTTCCGGCAGGCAAGAGCGGCCAGGGTGTGCGGATGGAATCCAGTACCGCGCCTTGGAGCGCGCCGTTCATCACATACGCCGCAGAGACCAGGGCGCAAACCACAAGCACCAGAGAAAGGAATACTTCGCGGGCCGTATGCGGAGCATGTTTTTTTAGCGTGTCCTCGTCAACCAAGGGCACGCAGAGCGTAATGATGTAGCACAGAGCCATGGCTGCCAGCAGTATCCAGGGGTCGCTGGCGGCGGATAAATTTTTCCCCGCATAGAACCAGGCCGTCTCTAGCAGCGAAAAGATGCCGAAAAATAGCATGACGCCGCACGTCGTGGCTGCGGGCCAGCCAGCTTTGGGGAAAAGTCGCCGTCCTATGAGATAAGCGGGGAATAATACGGCGAAGAAGGCCACGAATTGCACCGCGGCTTGGATCGGCAGGTGGCTGTAATAGCTCATCGCGAAAACGCCTGTGATTACCAGGCCAGCCAGCAGGTCCTTGAGTTTTTCGCCCATACGCGAGCATAATGGTAGCACACTACCGCGGTATATGAACTATCTGATGACCAACGAGAACGTCCGAGTCTATTGGTACGACAAGTTGCTGGCTAAGACCGTTCTGCGGCTGATTCCGCGGGACATACATCCCAACCATCTTACCATCCTGCGCGTGATCATGACGCCATTCATTTTGTATTACTTGTGGTTGGAGAATTGGAATGTGGTGGTGCCGTTCTTCCTGTTTGCCGCCCTGACGGACTTGTTCGACGGTTCGTTGGCGCGCACGCGCAAACAAATCACCACTTGGGGAACCATTGCCGATCCCATCGCGGACAAGCTGCTTATCGCCTCCGTGGTCATCCTTTTCGTGGCTAAGGAAATCAATGTGTATTTTGCCGGCGTCATCGTGTTTGTCGAAGCATCCATCGCCACCATGGCCGTGGTGCGTAAAATCCGCGGCAATCCGTTCATCAGCGCCAACTGGTACGGCAAGATGAAGATGTTGTTCCAAGTCATCGGCGTGTCGGCCCTGCTCATCGCGCGCTGGTCCGGCGTGGAACTTTTTGTGCCGTTTTCCGTGGGCACGCTTTCCATCGCCATCTTGTTCGCCCTGATGTCGCTCTATACTTACGGTCTGTGATCCGGCGCGCGGTCGGGATTTGCCGAGAGCGCGCCGCTAGGCTACCATAGCGCCATGTTTCGCGTTGAAGACGTACTGCAACTTAAGGACCGCGAAGAAGTCAGGCATGTGACCCGGCGGCATATTTTGACCATGTTTCCGGGTTTATTTTTAGGCTTGGTACTCATCGTGCTGCCGTTTTTCCTGATCTTCCCGCTGTTTTCGTGGGGCGTGTTAGGCGTGGCGCTGTTTTTCATCGCCGTGCTGCTCGGCATCAGCTCGGCAGTCCGCACGCTGCTCCTGTGGGATGCGGATATCCTGATTGTGACCACGCTGCGCCTGGTGGATGTGGATCAGCGCGGATTGTTTTCGCGCATCGTATCCGAAGCGCCGCTTGATGCGGTGCAAGATGTTTCCTGGAGCCGCCGCGGCGTCATCCAAACCATCTTCCGCATCGGCAATCTCAAAGTCCAGACTGCGGGCGCAACGGCCAACATCGAAGCGCACAACATACCGCATCCGGAACAGGTGCATGAGCTGATAAATGATTTGCGCCACGTCTTGCCGGTCAAGGCCGCGATGAGCGCTACGCCAACGCCAACAGCCAACAACGATTCGCCGGATAAAGACAGCCGGCTCAAACGCATCGAGTCCATCCTGGATAAATATTCGCCCGAGGAACTGGCGCGCATCGAATCCATCCTGAAGGAGCGCGAGCGCGCTGCCGTGACCGAGGCGTTCCTTAAACCGGAAGGCCGTGGCGAGGAAAAGGATAAGGCGGTATGAGAAGCCGGAATGCGGAGCAGGTCGGTTTTTTGGGCAGGCTGGTCAGATGGCCGGCTTTTTTGGTGGCCAATGTGGCGCTTTTCCTGCTCATCGGCGTCTCCACCATACGCGAGACTTATCGCGGCTACACCGTGGACCGCGAAATCAGCACGCTCCAAGCCCAGGCCGATCAGCTTGAAGGGCAAAAGATCAAGCTCCTGGCGTTGACCCAAACTGCGACTTCCACGGATAGTACCGAGCTGCAGGCACGCACGCGATTAGGCTGGAAGAAACCGGGTGAGCAAGTTTACGTCTTGACCGGATATCGACCGGAAAGTAGCGTAGTGGCTGATAACTACACGGCTCCGACCGAGCAACCCTTGTCAAATCCCGAGCTTTGGCTAAAATACTTCCTTAGACCTACCCAATGACTATGAACAAACAAAACAACTCGCCGTGGCCTAATTACGCCATCGCCATCCTCGCCGTTTTTATTCTGCTAACCGTGGTAGCCATGTGGTTACTGATGGCCGTTTACGTCAGGCGCGACGACAGCCAGATCGTGCGCCGCAGCGCGTGGTTCTTGCCCGTGGCAAGGATCGGCAGCCAGTATGTGACTTACGGAAAGTATTTGACTTCGCGCGATGCCATCAAGACCTTCCTCAATTCCGATGCGGTCAAGCAAGCTGGACAAGCCCAGCCCATGACGCCGGCTCTGGAGCAGAACGCTTACAACCGCTTGGTACGCGAAGCTGAAACGCAGGATTTGGCCAGCCAGCGCAAGGTCGCGGTCTCTGACAAGGAAGTTATGGATGCCTATAACCAGTTCCTGCAGCAGGCGAGTTCCACAGTGCCGGATGTGGCTGGATATCTGCAGAAGACTTTTCATTGGAGCGAACAGCAATATCGCGACATGGTCATTCGGCCGCAACTCTTGGAAGACAAAGTCACGGCTACATTTTCCAGCAGCACGGACCAGTCCACACAGTTCGAAAAATGGCTGACGGATCGTTTGGCCAAGCCGGATGCTCAGGAGTATTTGAAGTTTTAAAAAATAGAGTAGCTAGCCCCGCCAAATTGTATAAAAATATAGGTTGGCGGGATCCCGCTAGAAGCGGGATAGCTTGTAGCTGGTAGCTAGGATTAATACCTAGCTGCTAGTTGCTAGCTACTAGTTACTTAGTATGCGGGTATCGTATAGTGGTTATTATGGGTGCTTCCCAAGCACCAGAGGCGGGTTCGATTCCCGCTACCCGCTCCATTACGTTGAACGTGATAAGGCGTGTTGATCGCAATTACCAGTTTCAGAGAGCCGACGTTGAACGTCGGTTTTCTGTTAAGTTAAAAAAA
>CAIKNB010000067.1 GCA_903828685.1 Candidatus Uhrbacteria bacterium
CCTCCATCAGACGAATCTTGTCCGAAACGGTCATTTGCTGAAGATCAACAGTTACAGCCATGTAATTCCAATATCCGAAAATTGCGGAAAAATCAAGTGATTCTTGCCGAGACTTTATGGCTGGGGTGCAGGACAAAAATCTTCTGTCATGCAGCAAGAGCGAGCGAGTCATTTTCTGCGACGCGTGAATTGAGGCGATCTTTCCAAAAGGAGTCCAAGCGCCCGCTGGCATGAATACAGCGGAAGGCGAGGACTTTATCCGCGCCCGACTCACCCCAAAACATTCCTGATTGTTTGCATCGTTTGCCAATGACGGTCCGGCATCCCGCTTCGATTACCCCTGAGCCGATAAAGTAACCTTTGGCGCGGAAAGTTCCGTATTGCATGCGCTCGATATTATTCAGGAAGTAACCCAGAGCCGTTTCAACTTCCTCAACCTTCCCTTGAACCGCTGCCTCCTTGCGCGACTGCTTGATGATGAGCTTTACTTTGTCCTCACTCAGCAGCTTTTTCCAATAATGTCGGCGCCGCTTTTTCCAGACCGCATCGCTTGTGCCCCATAGGGCTTCAATTAAAATTTGGACGTGTTCCATGGCGTGAAAGAAGTCAACGACCTGAACGGCATCGGGAAAGTAGTCGCGCCCGAGTCTTTCCAGACCGGGGGCACCATCGATGAGTAAGACCGTTTCCTTGACCCACCACATACCACGTCGGATGGCTTCGCGCCGCAGCCCGATTCCAAAATCGGATGGACTCTGAAAGCTGGAAAGATAAGTGGTCGACTCATTGTCGCGCATGGGGCGTCCCTCGTCATCTTCCTTATGCTGAGTAAAAACACAGCCCAACATGGCCATACGGGTCTTGGCTTTGCCGTCAGGGGCTTTGCCTTTGCGTCCTTCAAGTTCTTCTCGACGCATAGGCACGCCAGTAGCATCCGCGCTGATGTAGATGATTTTTGCATCGCTGTGGCCTGGAGCCGACTCCCTTTTCTGCCATGCAATGGCACTCTCGCCCACGCGAGCCACCACGCGCTGGATCTGACGTTCTGAGACATGGATGCCACCAACTTCCCTCAAGTGGTTTGATCCTTGGAGGTAACTCGACTCGTCGCCACCCTCCAAACAAATAAGCCGGGCAAGAGCTGGCGTGTATGCCACCTCAATCCCGAGCGCGGCATCGGCAGGACAGTGACCGGACTTTTTACCTGGATGATAGTAGTATTGGCGAGTCAGCGGGAATGAGCCAAACATGCCGGTTGTCGTCAAAGACTGACGTCCTTTTGGTTGCTCACCCGCCTTTGGAATATAGGCCGCATCAATCCGATCAACCGCTTGCTGAAGAAGCATTCTGACCAGTTCGTTTGCTGGTTTGAAGATGGCTGTGCGTACAAGGATCTCCAGTTCGGCGACCGCCGTTCCACCGGGCTCTTTGCTCTGGAAAGCCGCGATCAGGTCTTGGATTTCGGCTTCTTGGGCGATAACGAATTGCGAAACGTAGTTTTTTTTTTGACGCCGCCATTACGTTCCAAGCGGGTTTGTTCGGTGAGACTGTCC
>CAIKNB010000068.1 GCA_903828685.1 Candidatus Uhrbacteria bacterium
TGTCCAACTCGTTGGACAGCATCTCGGCCAAATCCATAGGACCGCCCAAACCTGCGCCGGTCAGGGCCTCGATGTTGTTCATGACCAAGATGATGTTGCCCGACATGCCGACTTCGTTCAGCATGGCCATAAAGCGTTCCGCGGCCAAACCCGGATCGCCGGCTGCCACAATCTGCGGGATATTTACCGAGACCATGCGCTTATCGAACAGTTCTGGGGGAACATCCTCTTCAACCATACGACGCGCCAGCTGTTCCATGATGGCCGTCTTGCCGCTGCCCGGTTCGCCGACCAGCACGATGGAACGGCGTCCGCTCTCGATGCCGCGCAAGACTTCCTCCAGCTCCTTGTCGCGTCCGATGACCGGCGCGATGTAGCCGTTGCGCGCCATGAGCGTCATGTCCTCGCTGAAACGGTCGAGCAAGCGCGTTTGTTGCGCAGTCATGGCTCGATTCATGTTGGACTTGGGCTTGAGCGCGGCCAGCGCCACGAAACGCTCGTGATCTTCGCGCAGCCTGTCGTGCAACCTGATCCACTCGGCCACATGCGAGACGTGGTCCGGCGGAAAGCCCAGCTGGTCCAGCACTTCCTGAATTTTGGTGCTGGCGCCAAAGGCCTGCAAAAAAATCTCCATCACATCCACGTATTTACGGTCATGCGCACGCGCATCCATGTAAGCCAGCGACAAAACCCTTTTAGCATCCAACGATAAGCGGATCGGCGGCTTGCCTGCGTTATCCTGCGTCAGGACGCGGGCCAGCGGATCTTTTACTTTGTCGAACTTCATTCCTAACCGCACCATGAAAAGTCCGCCCGAAGGGCTGGAAAGCGCGGCCGCGAACAATCCGGCAGGCGTGACCTCGGTGCGCTGCATGAGTTTGGCCAGTTCGTAGGCGCTCTCGACTACGCCGCGTGCGGCCGGCGAAAAATACGGCGCTACGTTAAAGCGGTAACCTGCGGCTTCTTTGGATGGTTTTAGTTGATTCTCCTTTTGGCGGCGCGTGAGCCCCCAGCCCGGCATAATCTTGGACTGATGCGAAAATTCCTTGATGCGGAAAATCAGAAAGCAACCCATGAGCAAGCCGAGCCACAATGCATTCACGTACCAGTAACCTGCGATCCAGAAAGCCAGCGTGCGCACCATGCCCACGTTATCCAACTGATTCACCTGCCAGCCGAATAATCCGAAACACGTAATGACCACGAGGAGCAAGGCCAGATGGAACAGCGAGTTGGCTTGGATGCGCAATTTGCGCAAGGCGATGCTAAAATCATCCACCTGATCTTCCCAGACCAAAAAACCTTCGGGCGTGGCGATGCCTACGCCTGCGCCGCCGCACATCTTGCAGCTAATTGAAAGGCGCGGATCGCCTCCGCAACTGGCGCAGACCACGGCTTCGGGCAAATGCTTGGCGTCATCCATATCAGTAGAGGCTTATGCTTACGGGATGCGGCAGAGCTCCCTTGGCCAAACCCAGCACGAACATAAGCAGGAAAAACGCTGGCGCTACGATCCACAAGCATAAGCCCAGGACGTAGATCGCGGCTTCAAACGCCAAAGCGAGGCTGCGGCCCACGAGCACGATCAAGCGCATGAACACGCTGACAACCTTGCCTTGGATGTCGGATTGGCCGTACATGGGCACGAAAAAATTCCTGATCCAAATGCGCAAACCGTAACTCGAAGAGCGGTAAAGCAGGGACTGCCAAAAATAGCGCGCGACCTTTTCCAGTCCCGTGGTGTACCACCATAACGGAAACCAAAGAAAACTGCCCAGCAGATCTACCAGCAGGAGTTTGGAAAGTTGTTTTGTATGCGACTCCACGACGCCAGTATAGCAAAAAATCTTCGAGTTGAATAAAAACTCCTCCATGCACGCACGCTGGAGGAATTTTTCGGCCTGGGCCGTTTAACGGGTCCATTTCCCGCTTACCGCCTTATCCCAATAAATTCGGGATTAGGCTTTGCGGGGGCTCGCTGCAGCGCCCGAGAATTTCAGCTGGCGCTTGAGCGAACTCCTGTCACGAAATCAGACTAATGAGATGCTTAACCAGATATGGTAAAGAATGGAAATTCAGAATCAACGGATAGGTTCCGCTATATGCAAGGAACGCGGCTTGAAAGATCATATGTGTATTTATTTTGCCAAAGCGTAATTTTTTCTGGCAGGATTCACGAACTGGACTTTGTCCACGGGCACAAAACCGAGCGCGGCGGCATTGGACGTGAGCTGCTGCATCGAGGTCATGGTCTCGGCTTTGTTCTGCAGCGTCAGCGTATCGGTCTTAAGCGAGTCCAGGCGCTGCTGCGCTTGCGCCAGCGTGTAGCCTTTGGTGGTCGCGGTATTTACCAGCACGATATACGCCAATCCGCAGGCCACGGTGATGAGGGCCAGAACCGCATTCAGAGCCGACAAACCTTGCGGCAATTTGCGCGCCCAAGGCTGGGGCAAACCCAGTGCTTCATGCGGACGTGTCATGGTTACGGCGTAAGCGTGAGACATAATTTGTTTTTGTTTTGGTTTTTGTTTCGCTGTTATCGGAACTGAATTTGCGGGCCGCGCGAAATTTAGCGCTGCGGGACCGCGGGTTGCGGTTCATCTCCTGTTCCGAAGCCGTGAGCGGCCGTTTGGTCAGCGGCTCAAGCTCGGAATTGTTTTTGAAATGCTGTTTGACGATGCGGTCTTCGAGCGAATGGAACGAAATCACGGCGATGACGCCTCCGGGTTTGATGATTTGCTGCGCGCCTTCCAGAGCCTGTTTCAGGGCTCCTAGCTCATCGTTGACTGCGATGCGCAGGGCTTGGAACGTACGCGTGGCCGGATGGATGCGACCGCGTTCGTAGTTAGCCGGAACCGCTGAACGCACGACCTCGGAGAGATCAAGCGTGGTCAGGATGCGGCGTGCCTTGCGTTGCCTTACGATCGCCTCGGCGATGCGCGAGGCAAAACGTTCTTCGCCATAGTCGCGAAATATCTGCTCAAGCTCGTATTTATCCCAACCGTTGATCATTTCCGCTGCCGTGAGCCCGGCGTTGGACTTTGGGCCCAGACGCATATCGAGCGGACCTGCGACTTGGAACGACAGGCCTTTGCCCGGATCCAGCAGCTCGTCCGAGGACAAACCCAGATCCAGGAGAACCCCGTCCGCGTCAACAAATCCATTTGCCTGTGCAGCTTGGGCGATGTCGCGAAAATTGGACTCAACGCCTGTCCAGCGGCCGTCGTAGTTAACCAGTCGCTCGCGCGCTCTGGCTAAGGCCGCAGGATCCACATCCAACGAGAGTACGCGCCCGTCAGGCCCAGACCGTTCAAGAAGCTCGATCGTATGCGTACCGCCGCCTAATGTGGCGTCGATGTAAATGCCGCCTGAATGCGGCTGGAGTGCATCCATGACCTCTTGGGTCATAACAGCTGTGTGTATGCTCGTTTGGTTCATATGACGGAACCTAGACGCTCGGCAATGTCATTGCCCGCGTTTTCTGTCGTAGCCGAGTATTCGGCCCAAGCCTTTTCGTCCCAGATTTCGAGACGGTCGTAGAGGCCTGTGACCACCACAGCTTTGTGCAATCCGGCGTAGTGTCGTAGATACTCCGGGATAATCACCCGTCCTGACTTGTCGACTTCCGCGTCCATTGCGCCCGCAAGCATGAGCCGGGCGAACGCGCGCGTGTCGGATTGGCCTAGGGGTAAACCAGCGATTTTTGACGCCAATTTTTCCCAGGCTTGTTTGGGGTACAGGAAGAGCGAGCGGTCCAAGCCGCGCGTCACTACTGCACCTTGCGCTAATTCAGCGCGAAATTTAACCGGTATGGCTAACCGGCCCTTATCATCGAGCGTATGATGAAATTCCCCGATGAACACAGGTGATTTACCGCCGGAGCGTTAAATTCAGGCGGAA
>CAIKNB010000069.1 GCA_903828685.1 Candidatus Uhrbacteria bacterium
GGGGCAAGGCAGGAACTACCTTGCCGGTGACAACTGGCAGTATTGCCGCAGCCTGGACGATGCTATGACCCCCGTTCACAGTGTTTACGGCCCGTTTGGGCTGGCTTAAAGCCGGCTGCAAACTTCCGGTGCGGTGTGCGCCGTTATCGCCGACGCAGTGGCCGCACCCGGGGAGATCGTCTTACTCCGCTTCGCGTTGTCCTTGACGGCGTCTCTTCCCTATTTGTCGCCGGCCCGCCAAGACGCGGAACACCGACTCGGAAAGCATGACGTCGCAGTTTCCCCCAAACTTTTTAGTCTCATAGAAATCCCCGCCGGCCCGCTGGTATTCAGCGGCACAGCCCTTGAGGACATAGCCCACACCGTCAAGCAGTGGACTATAAAGGTGAACGCGCGCCATCCCGCCGCCCAGTTGCTCCCAGATTTTCATGAAGGAGAAACAGGTCGCCGTCGTCAGCGCGTGTTTGGGAAACCCCGCGATTAGTGCGTGCAGGTGGCCGCGCCCCGTCAACTCACCGTCTTCCCGGCGCAGACACCAAATGGTTTGCTTGAAATGAACCCCGAAATTGTCCGCCTGCTCCCGCATCAGCGCGAAGAACATCTTGAGGCGCACCACGTCCGCCAGTTTATCGCTCCTAAACGTGAGCGTGGCGAACAGTTGCCATTCGATGAGTGACAGGGCGTAGATTTCGGGGTTCATAACGTGTGCTTAGTTCTTACCGTCCGGACCGGTGATAATCGCACCGCGAGCGCGCAGACGACCGCCAAACGGAGTCAGCTCGCGAACCCCAATGACAATCAGTTTGTCCTGGAGCTTCCCGGCGTACTTGGCCTTTTCGTCTTCGCTCATCGTGTAATCAAACGGCATGAGGAGGCGGTAGCCGGACGGGTCAACGTCCTGGCAGGTGATGACTTGGTTTTTGACCAAACCCTTTTTCCCGATGTACTCATCGGGCCGATCCGAGATGACTGATACTTTCAATTGCATAACTTTTGTGTTCTTTCGGCGTGGTTAGGAATTCCCATTCGTTGCCGAGGACGAAGGGGAAAGTGTTTGCCTTGAGACTGCCAAACGAAGTTGCTTCGTAGCCCTGTGGTCGGGCAGGCCGCGAATGGTGCGTCGGTCAATCGGGGCGGGAGATAATCCCAGAGCTTCAGCCGCATCCACGCCGTTAAGCGCAAGCTTGGGAACAGTGCCGTAATTTTGAACTGCTAAATTTACCATGCCAGATTTCTAGCACGGTCTTTAGAAAACAGTTACCGTTTGGCGAGGAAGACGAAACCGGCAACTAAAGGATCAAGGCAGAACTTCGTCGTTTGCGACCCAGATTGTTCAAGGGGAATTTGACGTCATCGCAAACATCTTGAAACCAGTCATAGCCGTCGATGGGCAGCTTGAAAACTTTTGCGAGTTTGTTGAAATACTGCGCGCGAGTCGTCGGAGGCAGAGTACGCCGTAGCTTTTCCACGTCCAACATACAACTAAGAAGTTCGAGATAAATGTTCGCGCGGCCCCGATTCCCGCAAAAATCGGCCCGCTCGTCAATGAATAGCTCGTAACCCTCCGCCATCCCTTTGTAGAAAAGAGCGGATTCTTTGGCGCCTTGCTGTGCCACATGGTAAAGCGCGACCTGCCTATGTCTTTCGAGATTTTCAAACTGCCGCGCGAAAGCTTCATCGAAGAGTCTTTCCAACGGCTCATCATCGGCCACCGGACGATTGATCCCCTTGATTAAACACGCTCGCATTTCATCAACACCGAGTTGAGCCTCGATTCCTTTCCATCGCTCATCCGAAATGTTTCCAATTTCTTCTTCAAGTATTCGCGGCACATCATGTTTAAGAAACGTCTTGTATCGTTCCATGATGGTTAGCGTCCGGCCATAGTTCCGCCAATCCACTTTTCCCTTTGGGCGGAGTTTGGAGATCGGTTTGAGAATTGTTTTGCCGAGTTGCTTAACGACGTTTCCGCACCACTCCGGAATTTCAATTTTTGGCTTTGGGAGTAATTCACTCGGGGCAATTCCCACTTCTTTGCTCAGTGCGGAGTGGATGACAACCATTTGATCAAAAATGGTGAGCGCAGGACTGCTATCGGTTGATATGGCTGCAACCGTTACTCCTTCACTCTTTTGCTGCGTCTTCATTTTTGAACGGCCAGCCACACCGGACCAGCGCGCGACCGTGAGAATATGAATACCGGAACCTCAATTTAGTTGCACGTCAATTAACGTGACCAATCTTGGCCGTCTCCATTCCGCGTCAACTTGACCTCCGTTCCGACTGGGGGCTCGTTCCGTCGCGCTGCAATTGCCCCCGCCCCCGCGCCAGACTTTCAGCCAACTGGCTTGACGCCGTAAGCCGAAAGCCTGGCTTACCCCAAGACACCCCACGCGACCGAACTCCGCCACCGCCGCACTCCGTATCACCGCTCATCTAAAATTGACCCATCTGTGATCATCAAGATTTAACCCAGGGGCGCAGGCAACTGGTTTAGCTTGGGGGAGGAGAAGGGCGTAGCCCGATGACGACCTCAAAGCAAAAATCAGCCTTGCGGCCCGTGGCCCACTGGGAACACTGCGGGGCGACATAACTGGCGCAGTCGCATCCCTGACTGAAATCGAACCGGGCGTGCTGAGGTGAAACAAACTCGCGAAACCACGCCCTTGCGTTGACCAGGACAACACTCGGAGGCGGGCATGGTGCTGGGATGTTCAGTTTGAGGTAGGTGAGCTTTGGCTTCGTTTTGAGAAGCGTTCGTAGCCGAGAAGCTGCGCCAGTGCAAAATTCATGGCACGTCCCGTGCATTGGTTGGCGCGTACGAGTTCATTTAAACA
>CAIKNB010000070.1 GCA_903828685.1 Candidatus Uhrbacteria bacterium
AGCGCATGCTGGCCATGGGCTCCGGTTCGGTGGACATACCGCCGGACACATTCATCAAAATCTTACGCAGGGGAGAAAGAGAATAATCTATGAAGCGCAAAACACTCAACAAAATCTGGAAAGTGTTCGTGGTCATCATTGCGTTCTCCACGGTATTTTTCCTGATTGCGCCGTTCGTGAAGAACTAGTACGTCGAGCTTGACGTAAAGGCTTTTTGGGATTAAAAACCCAGGAGGCCTTTTTCAAATAAAAGATCTCTAAAAAGGAGCGTGTCATGGACAAGTTGTTAGAGGCGGGCGATGTCATCAGCTCGAAGAAATTCGCCGAAGCCGTGAGGTTGCAGGGAACGGTTTACGTCGGCTTAAGCGGCAATGCCGACGATCCTTCACGCGGCGAGGCGTTGTTTGTGGTAATAATGAGCAGCCCACCGAGGAGTTCATGGAAGCGATGAAGAAGCTCATTCCGCCGACCATGGGCTATGATAAATTCGTTCCTGGAGGATACGCCGGTTTTGGAGGATGCAATCCCGTGTCCAAAAGAGATATTGAATTCGTCGGTCACATGTTCACATCTTACGTGTGGTCCTTCGACTCTCAACCTGCTCCCAGCGTCGGCGTCTGATCGTCAGTCAGACGCAATCTCATCCACAGCCCCAGCCAAAAAAGCTGGGGTTTATCGTATTTTTGCCAGCCCGGCTCTGGCATGCCAGAATCGGACGATGGGAAAACGCTGGCAATTGACGTGGCAGAACAATCAGCCTTGCGGCCAAACCGAGGCTGATTTTGTCGCTAGCCTGGGACTGCATCCGGTGGCAGCTCTGCTGTTGGCCAACCGCAAGATCAGGCAGCTCGATGAGATCGAGCGTTTTTTGGAACCCTCATGGGAACTCGGCATCCATGATCCGCAGCTTTTTTCGCACATGCCGCAGGTCGTGGAGCGCATCTTCAAGGCGTTGGAAGCAGGGGAGAAGATCACGGTGCATGGAGATTATGATGCGGACGGCGTGACCGGCAGCGCAGTCATGATCTCGACGCTCAAGGAAATCAGCCAACTGCTCGGAGAGCGCAATCAAAAAGAGCTTTCGATCGTTGAATCCTACATCCCGCATCGCGACAAGGAAGGCTATGGTCTGAATCCAGCCACGATCGACCAGCTGCACGAGAACGGCACAGCGCTGCTCATCACCGTGGACTGCGGCATCGCCAGCGTGGCTGAGGTCGCCAAGGCGCGGGCTTTGGGCATGGACGTCATCGTCGTCGATCACCATCAGTTCGGCGACGAACTGCCGGACGCGCTGTGCATCCATCCCAGGCTGCCGGGAGAAAATTATCCGTTCAAGGATCTGGCTGCCGTGGGCGTGGCGTGGAAAGTCGCTTGTGCGCTCCTGACCGAAGCGCGCAAGCGCGGCCTACCGATCCCCGAAGGGCACGAAAAGTGGCTGCTGGATTTGGTGGCCATCGCCACAATCACGGATATGGTGCCGCTCCTGGGCGAGAATCGCGTGCTCGAAACCTTTGGTCTCAAAGTCCTGAACAAGACGCGGCGCGCTGGCTTGCAGGCGCTGGCCAAAATCTCAAGCTATAAAGACAGCAAACTCGACGCAACATCCGTGGCTTTCGGCCTGGG
>CAIKNB010000071.1 GCA_903828685.1 Candidatus Uhrbacteria bacterium
CCAGCTGAGCTAACGGCCCATAAGCGTTGTGACTATTTATTTTTGAACCGTTGACCTTCTTGATGCAATCGGGACGCTCTCCCAGCTGAGCTCCCGCCAGAGGCGGGTCAGCCTTTGGTTGAAACAGCCCTGAGTTTGTGGCAGCAGTTTGCCATATCCTTTGCGGGCCGTCAACGATTGACAAAACCTCGATTTTGAGGTATAAATAGATGTTCCATAGACAAATAATTTTAGCCAACTATACTGTAAACATATGAATTTCGAAAACATGCCAACCGGCCAACCGGCCAAAAAGCCACAGCCTCCCCAAACGCTAGAAATGTCGCCTAACGATCCGCAGCGTCTGGTGCGTGATTTTATGTTACGCGCCGCAATAAAGGATGAGATGACGCAGAATTCGTTGGACATTCTGATTGAGATAATTCGAGATAATTATTTGAAATTCGCCAGGAATAAACCGTCGGAGATCCCGGAAGTCGGAGCCATCTCCAACAATATCAGGCTGCAAGCCGTCAAACTGGCCACCCGGCCCGGAGCCGATTACGAAAGCGTGTATAATCAGCTCACCGATCTGGTAAGCGAATATATCGAGAAGAAATATCCTTTGCGCGGGAAACTGAACTAGAAATCAAGATAATAGATAAGCCCTCCGTATTGCGCGGAGGGCTTTTTAGCTGTGCAGACGCATGATTCCCGGAGAATCCAGGATCAGGTCCTTGGGGTGAACCTGGAGCTGCCAGGCGAGTGCCAGCACGCCTAAGGCGTTGCGGAGCAGGAAGTAGTTGATTACTTTTCCTGCATACTCAGGTGCCTTGAGCGGCTGTTCGAAATCGGCTATGCGGGTCTGCTTTTTGAAGCGGAGGATGGAGGCCAGGAGCGCGTCGTCGAGGACTAACGAGCCCTTGTACTTCAACTCCTCAAGCATGATCCGCAAGGCCGTGATGTCCTCTTCGGTCAACGTGCTCAAGCCCAGTTCTGGGCGAGCGGCTGATCGGCGGACTTCTGAAAGTATGGATGAATGGAGCGGATGGTCCGAAGGAACATACCGCATGGCCAGAACTATCAGTTTTTCATTTACCATGGCGATTGATAAGTAAACCACTATTTTCGGTTTTTGTCAATCCCGGCGCAAAGGCATCCGAGTGCGCAAAGCGTTGACGCAAAGTCATGCAGACGGTAGTCTTACCGCACTTATGCCACTCCAAATCGGTATCGTAGGGTTGCCTAACGTCGGAAAGTCCACGCTGTTCCAGGCCATCACCAAAAAGGCCGTGGATTGCGCCAATTTTCCGTTCTGTACCATCGACCCCAATGTGGGCGTGGTTGAGGTGCCTGACGAACGTCTGGAGCCGCTGGCCAAGATGTCCAAGTCCGGGCGCATCGTGCCCACGGTCATCGAGTTTGTGGATATCGCCGGTCTGGTCAAAGGCGCAGCCGAAGGCCAAGGCCTGGGCAACAAGTTTTTGGCCCACATCCGCGAGTGCGATGCGATTGCGCAGGTGTTGCGTTCTTTTGATGATCCGAACGTCATACACGTAGATGGCACCATCAACCCGGAACGCGATGCCGAGACCATCGGCATTGAGCTTGCGCTGGCAGATATGGAGACCGTGGACAAACGATTGCAAAGCGTGGCGCGGCAGCTCAAATCCGGAAAAACCAAGGAGCTGGAAGCGCTGCAGGTTACGCTCGAGCGGGCCAAAGCCGCATTGGAACAAGGTACGCAGCTGCGCGACATGGAGTGGACCGAAGATGAAAGCAAAGAGCTCAAGCAGCTCTCGCTGTTGACCATGAAGCCTATGCTCTATGTGGTGAATGTGAGCGAGGAGCAGTTGCAGGACGGTTCGTGGAAGTCCAAGCTAGGAAAATTGTCCGCGTCATCCACGTGCCGCATCATACCGGTGTGCGCCAAAATGGAGGCGGAGCTGGCCTCGATGACGTGCGACGAAAAGAAAGAATACCTGGCATCATTGAATCAAATCGAATCAGGCCTAGACCGAGTCATCAAGGAAGCCTATGACGTTTTGGGTCTCATCACGTTCTTGACCACGGGCGAGATGGAGACGCGCGCTTGGACCGTGAAGAAAGGCGCCAAAGCGCCGCAAGCCGCAGGCGTAATCCATACGGATTTCGAGAAGAATTTTATCCGCGCCGAGATCACCAACTGGCAAGATTTGCTTAAGTGCGGGGGAGAGGTAGCGTGCCGCGAAAAAGGCCTGACGCGCATCGAAGGCAAAGACTACGTGATGCGCGACGGCGACACGTGCTTTTTCCGCGTGGGGGTTTGAACGCCGACAATTGACACGCAGCGGATTTTTTGTTAATCCATGCGTGTCCTTTCACACGAGGTGACGCATGTTCGAGTGGCATGAACCGATCAAAGTCCCGCGACACGACGAGCCCGATGCGTTGCGCAGACTGGAGAGCATTCTGGCCCAGCTATTTGATTCTTTGGGATGCTTGTCGCATCCGGATTTCAATTGCCCGTTGGTGACCATATGGTCGCATGACGGGCTAACCGGGAGATGCCTGCGCGTAGGGCTGTTCCTCAAAGGTGCAGTACGACATCGGTATCGGCAATACTGTATCTCGTTTAGCCCTGACGGTAGCGTGGAGATCGTGACCGAACACGATGATAAGAACGATGTTTCATCCGCTGGGCGGAAGCAAAACCAGAAAGTCCAAGGCTGGCCGCAGGGAGTGCGCCACATGCTGCAATATATGGCGCAAGTATTACGCGCTTCAGCCAGCTGGGAAATCAGTCTGGCCGAGAACCTCGAAGTGCTGGCGCCACGCCAATGATGCGCTCGGATATCGCAAAGGAGTCAGACATGACAACGGATTCTACCGATACCAACTTCGTGATTCCGCAGCATGATGAACCAGAAGCGGTCGAGAAGCTGATCAGCGCCTTGAAGCGGATATTCGCCGGCATGCGTACGGGCGAGTGTCGCAGGAGCTTTTTTACCGGAGCGTCCCTGGTGCATCCGCCTTTGGGCATCGAGCTCATGTCCTTCCTGAACGATAGCCAGCGGCTCTTTGGCGCGCCATTGCTCGTCGAGGTATTGCAGGATTTGAAGCGCAGCGACGCTCCCTGCATGCAGGCTTACCTTTTCTGCAGCAACGGTGAGGTGAAGGTCAAAGAGCGCCAGCCCAGCGGCGAAGTTAAGCTCATGGCCACGCTTACCAGTTGGCCGTACGGCGTAGCGCACATGTTCAAACATGTGAACAACATCCTGCTCCAATCCATCGCGTGGGAGCAGCAAACCGCTGGCAAACTGCAGGATCTGCTCAAGATCCTGCCGCAAGACTGACTCAACGGGCATCCTTAATCGGGTGCCCGTATTTGTTTATCCGAAAGCCGGTTAGCCGGTGTTATAATGCGGGCATATGCAAAAAGTGCGCAAAGCGGTCATCCCGGTAGCTGGCTTCGGAACGCGGTTCTTGCCGGCCACCAAAGCCATGCCCAAGGAAATGCTGCCCATAATCGACAAGCCAGTCATCCAATACGTAGTGGAAGAAGCCGTGGCCTCGGGCATCACGGACATCATCCTTGTGACCAACATCTCCAAGCGTGCGGTCGAAGATCATTTTGACGACAATAAGACGCTGGAGGATTGGCTCAAAGCCACGGGCAAAAAATCCCAGCTTGAGGAGATTCGTGCCATCGGACGCATGGCCAACTTCATCTATCTGCGTCAGAAAGGACCATACGGCAATGCCACGCCCGTGCTTAACGCCAAGAGCCTGATCGGCGACGAGCCGTTCGCCGTGCTGTTCGGCGATGAGATAATCATGGGCAAGACGCCGCGGCTCAAGCAGATGATCCAAACTTTCGAAAAATATCGCGACCCGGTGCTGTGCGCCATCGAGGTGGATAAAGAGGCTACGCGGCGTTATGGCATCATCGACCCGGCAGCCGAAGTCGAAACCAGCGTGTTCCAATTAAAGGGCATGGTGGAAAAACCCGGACCAGACAAGGCGCCGTCGCGCCTGGCATCCATCGGCGCTTACGTGCTCACACCCGACATTTTCGACGCCATCGAAAAGACCAAGAAAGGCCACGGCGGGGAACTGGTGTTGCTTGATGCCATCTTCAACCTCATGAAGCACCGGCCCGTATATGCCAAGCGCATAAGCGGGGAGTATTACGATACGGGTTCCAAGATCGGTTGGCTTCGCGCCAATCTGGAAATCGCCTTACAACGCCCGGATATGGCCAAGGAAACCAGGGCACTCGTTAAAAAGCTGTCTAAGAGGTAAAATACCGTCTGTATGAGGCCATTCAAGAAATTGCTTGATTCCGCGGCAAAGCTCCTGTGTGTCGCGTTGCTTTTGTCCACGGTGGGCGCTGGCTGCACCCAGGGTCCGGATGCTGCCACGGCAGCTGCATCCAAAAAAGTGGAGATCAACGTCTGGGGCGTAATCGACGACGAGGCAGCATACGACGCGATCTTTAAGGACTATCGCGCGTTGCATCCCAATGTAACCATCAATTTCAGGCGTTTCACTTTGGAGGAATATGAGGATCAGCTTCTGAACGCCATGGCCGAGGATCGCGGACCGGATATTTTCATGATTCACAACACCTGGGTAGGCAAATACATGCCTAAGATCCTGCCCATGCCGCTCCAAACTAAGACAGCGCTCGAGAGTATCCAAGGCACGCTTAAAAAAGAATTGGTTTGGACGCTAGTGACGCAGCCTACGGTTTCCATTCGGCAGTTCAAATTGGATTATCCGGATGCGGTGCTGGGCGACATGCTGCGCACGGTCAATGTTTCGACCAATCCGGACAAAAAAGACATGCAGACCCGCGTGGTGGGCATACCGCTTTCAGTGGATACGCTGGCCATGTATGCGAACAAGGATTTGTTGAATGCGGCCGGCATCTCGACCGTACCCCAGAATTGGGACGATTTTCAAACCGCAGTCAAAAAATTGGTGAAGCTGGATGATCAGGGCAATATCCTGCAGGCCGGAGCCGGACTGGGGCTGGGCAGCAACGTGGAACGCGCTTCGGACATCATCATCGATCTCATGATGCAGAACGGCGCCGAAATGAGCACGGCTGATGGCACGCCGACTTTCACGCAAATCCCGGCTAAGCTGCAAGGCCAGCGCGATGTGCCGCCTGCAGAACAGGCTTTGCAGTTCTACACGGACTTCGCCAATCCCAGCAAAGATGTCTACACCTGGAACGCCAAGATGCCGAACTCACTGAATGCTTTCATTCAGGGCAAGTCCGCATTCTTCTTCGGCTACGGCTATGATTTGCCGGCCATACGTACGGGCGCGCCGCAGCTCAATTTAGGCATCTCGCAAATGCCGCAGATTACGGGTAATCCCGTGGTCAACTACGCTAACTACTGGGCTTACACTGTTTCTAAAAAGACTAAAAATCCGGATATATCCTGGGATTTGCTCAACTTCATGCGCAAGCCAGAGGAAAATAAAAAGTTCCTGGATGTCGCGCAGCGTCCGGCAGCTCTGCGTTCGCAGCTCAACACGCAACTGGATAATGAGGATATCGGCGTCTTCGCCTCGCAAGTGCTGACCGCGCAGTCGTGGTATCGCGGAAACGATCCTGCGGCCATGAATTCCGCTTTTGTCCAGCTCATCGAAGATGCGCAAACCACTGATCCGGAAAAATACATGACCATTATTAATGTTGCCGCGGAAAAAGTCGCGCAGACCATTCCGTCCGGAGGAATTTAACCTGATATGCATATGCCACGCATGAATGCACGCAGAATCACCGGCCTTCTGGCTTCGCTCGGCGCATTTTTTGTTGCCTTGCCCGTTCGCGCCCAATCCTTGCAGGTGGAGATGGCTAAGACCGGCGTAAATCCGGCCTGTATGAGCGACGGCAACTGCAAGCTGGATGACATCGTTCTCACTGGCGTGGCTTTTGCCAATCTGCTGACCGAAATTTCGGCTGCCTTGTTCTTCGCCACTTTTGTGTACGGCGGCGCCATGTATCTCATGTCCTTCGGCAAGCAGGATCGGGTAAAGAAGGGCACGGATGCTATGAAAGGCGCGGCCATCGGCATGCTTATCGTCATGGGCGCCTGGACCATCGTGCGCTACGTGGCTACGGCTTTCGCCGTAAAACTGACTACTTCCTAATATGCGAATAGCCGTCAATAACATGAAGACGTTTGCCCTGCCCTTGGCGCTGGCTTTATGGTTTTGTCTGCCCGGGCTCGCGGCAGCGCAGAGCATTTGCTCCTCCACGCCGGCTCCGGCTAACACGACGCTGATACAAGCTTCGTGCGTGGAAACGCAAGACAGCTGTTCAAGCGTCGCTAAAAGTCAGGGTCCGAACGTTACTTTTTCCGTGGTCTCCGCGGATTGCCCGACGAGCGCCCCGATTTGCTGTGTGCTGACTTCGCAAAATGCTGTCAATTCCACTGCATCCACGGCTGGCGGCGCCGGTTCTTCCATGGTGTTGAATGATCCGTTGCACGGCATGACTATTGATGAGATAATCGGCAATTTCGTTTCCATTTTTTTAGGTTTCACCGGCGCCATTGCTCTCCTGGTGTTCGTGTATGCCGGCATCATGTATATGACCGCAGGCTCAAGCGACAGAGTCAAAACAGCCATGGACACAATGAAATATGCGGTGCTCGGTTTAGCCGTCATCATGTTTGCTTATATTTTGACCACTTTCTACTTTAAAGTTTTGACTTCCGACGTGACTGCGCCTGCCGCTACGAAGAATGTGGCGACGCCTAAATCCTGATGCCTCGAGGCAATAAAATTGCTATGCGTAATATCAAGACCGCGAGACTCCTGATCTGCGTGTTTACGTTGAGCTCGCTTTTCGCTTGGTGTATGCCGGCAACAGTCCATGCTGAAACCGCCGGTCAGACCACTGAACAGCAGCAACAACAGACTCAAGCGCTGCATGATAAGGCCAATCAGGAAGTTCTTAATCTTTATAGCACTTACAAAGTCACAGACTCCTTGGGCAATAAAAGCATTCCGGCCATCATCGCTCGCGTCATCAGTTGGGCGTTGCCGCTAACGGGCGCCCTATTCATGATCATGTTCCTGTACGGAGGATTTACCTGGATGACAGCCGGTGGAGATTTGGATCGCGTCAAAAAAGCCAACAAAACATTGACCAATGCGGTTATCGGCATGGCGTTGGTATTTTTTGCCTACATTTTGGTCGCCAATGTCATAACCAAATTTGGTGCTTCCTTGGGTTAAACTTGGGTCTTTTAGCATTCGACGCGAGGGCGACTTTCTGCTATCCTTACAGCATCACGTTAACGCGTGTAAAAATCATGCATCGGAAAGGAGGTGACTCATGACATGACGCATCGTTTCAAGAAAATCGCGGCTTTGGCCGGTACGCTGGGAATCGCAACGGCATTGGTTTTGCCGACAGCGGTTTTTGCAGCTGACGAACTCAATGCTAACGACTTGGGGGTCAACGCCATTCAATCTACCATCAAATTAGGTTCAGGCGACGTGCGCCAGACCGCAGCCCGCATCATCAATGTGGCGCTGGGGTTCCTGGGCATAGTAGCTGTGGTCATCGTATTGCTGGGCGGCTTTAAGTGGATGATTGCCGGAGGCAATGACGAAAAGACTGCGGAAGCCAAGAAGCTCATCGTTTCAGGCATTATCGGTTTAGCCATCATTCTTTCTGCCTGGGCCATCACTAGCTTCGTCATTTCACGCTTAGTCACCGCGACGCAGGATACATAATGGCAGGAGGCTAAGGCCTCCTGTCCTGGAATATGAAAGCCATTAGTAAAATCATCACAACAGGCATTGTCGCTTCAGCTGTTCTCGTGACGGCTGCTAACGGCGTCCGGGCTGCTGCGGGTTCGGGGGGCATAACCGGATCGATCCAGACTGGGTTGAACTCCGCTGCCAGCCCATACACGCAAGGAGGGCAAACTACAGCTGGCGATCTTCCCAAGTTGGTCGGTAATCTTATCGCCCAAGCCATTACGCTCTTAGGCGCAGTTCTGCTGGTCATGCTGCTGTGGGGAGGTTTCCTGTGGATGACGGCTGGCGGCGAAGGAGAAAAGGTAAAGAAAGCCAAAGCCATTATCCAGAATGCCATCATCGGCCTGGTTATCATCGTGGCCGCCTATGCCATTGCCAATTTCGTCATCGCCGCGTTGAGCAATGCCACAGGAGGAGGCACGGGGAGCTGATCTAGCAACGAGTTTCCTGCTTCTCGGTTTCGGAAATACTAATCGTCTGTGACAAGCAAGCCTAACACTACTTATGAAGCATCTTAAATCACTCACCATAGCTCTGGGAACAGGATTAGCCTTGTTGCCTTACCGCGTTTTGGCTGTGAATCCGTTCACTACAGCCCAAACCAATGTGCAGCAGGTCGGTTCTTCTGCCGGCATCAACCAAGGCAGCCTCATGCCAATGATCGGCAACCTGATCAATGCAGCGTTGTCTTTCCTGGGCGTGGTATTCCTGGCTATCGTACTGTACGCCGGATTCCTATGGATGACGGCGCAAGGTTCGGAAGAGAAGGTCAAGAAGGCAAAGGAAATGATCTTCCAGGGCATCGTGGGTTTGGTCATCATCGTAGCAGCTTACGCCATTTCGAGTTTCGTCATGGCCTCGCTACTCAACGCCACGTCAGCCACGTGACGGTTCGTTGCGCAACGAACAATCGCAAACTCCCCGCCTAGACGGGGAGTTTGTGCGTTTAATGTCTAAGATTGTATGCTGAAGCAGATGCAACTACGCGCCTACCAGCGTTCCATGCTTGTATTTTTGGCCTCAGCGGCCTGGTTTTCGTTGTTTATGCCCTGGAATGGCTTGAATGATCCGGATGCGTTTTATCATGCCAAAATGACGTCATTATTGTGGGCGCTGGGACCGCTGCACGTTTTCCCTTGGTTGGATCTGACACTCATAGGCCAGCATTTCGCGGATCTGCACTTCTTGTTCCATGTTCTGCTAGTCCCATTTGTCCAGTTTTTTGGTCTGTTCCAGGGTTTGCGTCTAGCCTCAATCATTTTCGCTGCACTGTTTATGGCCGCGTTCGAGGCGTGCTTGCGTTGGTTCAAAGTCCCGCACTCTTTGATTTGGACTGCGCTTTTGGCTTTTACCCAGCCTTTCGTATTCCGTTTGCTCTTAGGCAAGGCCACGCCTCTGGCGCTCATCTGGTACGTGCTTGGACTCACATCCGCATGGAAGCGCAAACCGTGGTTAATGGCTTTGATTTGCATGCTTTTTGCCTTGTCGCATGCAGGCTGGATATATTTGGCCGGTTCGATTGTACTCATGTGCGTCGGTCGCATCTTGTACGACAAGATCGTGGCGGAAAAATCCTGGAGCGACTGCGTTGCGGCTTGCGGTTGGCGCGAGGCGTTGGCCGCTTTTATGGGCGGAGCCTGCGGTCTGCTGCTGCATCCGAATTTTCCGCAAGACATCGTATTAAGCTGGACGCAGATTTTTACCATAGGCCTTGGCACGCCATTTCAACATGTGGTTTTGGGCACTGAATGGCAACCGGCTGACTTGGCGTTTTTGTCCACGACTTTTGCGCCTTGGATCATTGTTGCTTTAGGCGGCATGGCCGGACTGTTCGTGGCCGCACGACGGCCATTGGATCAGGCGCGCGCGCAGCTCGCGATTTGTTTCGGGCTTATCTTTGCCGTGCTGTTGGCTTTGACCGTGAAGAGCGTACGCAACGTGGAATATCTGGGACCGTCTGCGGCGCTGTGGTGCGCAGCTATTTGGTCCATGGTAGATGAGCGGCGCTTAGGACAGCAGCTGCGCGAGCATCTGAAACAGTACAGCAAGCTCGTCAGTCGGAGCATAACGGTCGTGTTTATTTTGGTTCTGGCTGTTGTGTTATGGCGCGAAGCCGACGGAATCTGGCGCGGGTTCCATTCCGTGCATTATCCGGACAGCATCTATCGCGCCACCGTGTCGGCGATTTCCTCGCGTGCGCAAACAGGGGACCGCATATTCAATTCCAGCTGGGACGAATTCCCCATGCTGTTCGCGGCTGACGACCGGTTAAAATATATTTCCGGTCTGGATCCGACTTTTTTATACGCGGCTTCGTCAACTTTATCCGATGACGTCACGCAGCTGACCTTGGGCCAGACCACTTCCACCAAAGAACAGGCCTGGGAGCTTATCCACGACAAGTTGGATTCAAAATTCGTGTTTGTGAGCCGTAAATTCCATCAAAAGTTCCTGGAGCTGCTGGCTGCTGATCCGCGTTACGTTAAAATCGCAGATAATTCCGATAGCCTGGCTTTTCAGGTAAAACCCTAATTTTCAGCTTATTTTAGCTGAAAATTATTGGCTAGATTTAGCCACTTTTTGTTAATCGATTACTTGACGAAGAGCCCATTTTATGCTAATTTATTCAGTTCTTTAATGCAGCAGACCATCTTGCAATTCCGCAAGATGTGCGTTAGCTGTATTAATGGGACGCGTAATTTCGACAATTTAACATTCCCCGAAAAGGGAAGGAGATTCACATGGTAGACGATAATGACGACGAGGATGAGGATGTCGATTTCGGGAAAGAGGATGATGACGACGAGGATGACGACGAGGCTGAATCAAGCCCGTCGAGCGTTCGCAGAGACGATGGCAGGAATAACGGAAGAGGAAACGGCATGAACAACCGAGGACGCAACCAGAACCAAGGCCGCAACAATCAGCGGCGCTTCGTGGATGTTTCGAGCGATTCATCCTATGTCTGGCGGCTCATCGGTATGATGGTCGCCACTTTTGCCAACGATGTCGGCAAGATGGGCTTTAAGATCCCAGCCATCAATACTTCGCTCGAAGTCGTCCAGAGCGCTATCGGTCCGAAACTCACCAGTTTCGGTATCAACGCTTTGGCGGCCGCCATTCAAGTTCCGGATGTGGTCAAGGGTTTGGTGCGCAACGTCGGTTTGCCCGAGCAGATCAACATGCTTGGCGACGACTTCATTGATGATTGTTTCGAAGGCCTGCGAATGGCTTTGCGCGACAATTCGTTGGATGAAGGCGCGGCGCACAAGGCCATCCAAAGTGCGAGCGAAAAGCTCCGCGGCAAGACCGATCGCCTGGCAGTCAAAAGCCTGGAAGAGGCCTATCTGCTGCTCGATGAAGTTGAGCAGCAAGAGACGCGCTGGCTGTTGGCTGCATTCAGTCCGGAAGAGCGCAAAACTTTCGACCAGTACCGGCCCAAACTCTCCAGTTTGCCGGCGCTCAAGGCTTTGCTGCGCGTAACGCAAGCGGCGGCGCGAGCTGCGGAATTGTCCGGTCAGAATGCCGCGGAGCAGAATGCGGCACGTAAGACCGAGAGCTTGTCCTATCTTAAGAATCTGTATGGCGAAACCAAGCCGCATGCGCCGGTCATCCCCGGCATCTTCGGAGCCATCAAGTCGACCATCAAATCGGCGGATAGCTTCGTTGTGGACCATCTCAAACCACCGGCAGACGAACCCGATCCCGTGGTCGTGAAGGTCCGAAGCATTCGGTACAACCTGAAAATGAAGCGTTCGCTGTAGCGGACGTTCAGCGAGGAGTGATCATGCTGTTTGTCATCGCACTGGCGATCGTATCGGTCGCAGTCATCCTGGGCGTCATGTACGCCCATCACGCAGGCCAAGGCGAGAGGCTCGAAGAGGGACTAGGTATGTTCCGAGACGGGCTTTCAAGGCTCATGGCCATACTTCGCGAAGAGTACCACGACGGCATCATCCCGCTGTTCCGCAGGTTGCGGATCGCGGTCATGGTGGTGTTGGTGCTCGGCGGAGTCACGGCGCTGTTTTTGGCCGGCGACCAGCTGGTGCAGTCAGCCAGCAGCCGTGTTCCCGAGACAGTAGTCACGGGCAAGGGTGTAATCGTCGCCAACGCTCTGTATCACGCGCCGTTGCATGTTTCGTTCGGCGTAGCGTTGTTCATCCTGCTGGTAGCAGGCGTCGGCGCCGCAGCCGTCTGGTTCCTGGGTCGTCCCCAGCCCGAGCAGACTGGCCGAGTCACGTTGCCGGCGGCGGAAATTCAACGGGGTATGGCAACTATCGTGGCAGGAAGCGACAGAGTAGTCGTGAATTTTGCCGCCGTAGCTACGCCTCCCGTGATCAAGATCACGCCCTTCGACGAAACGGATGAGTTCACGGTGCAGCATGTGACGGAACAGAGCTTTACGCTCGTCCTATCGCAGCCTGTGACCGAGCGTCATACCTTCAATTGGGAAGCAGCCGTCAAGCCGCGTGCTGTCGTCAACTTCCTACCCGTCAACACGGTACCGATCATCCGGATCAGGCCGTTCGATGGGGACAGGGGATTCGAAATCACGGACATCACCAACGATTCTTTCGCGTTGCTGTTGGATGAATTGCCTACGGCGCCTCGCGTCATCAATTGGACCGTACGCGAACGTCCGGCGAGCAGCCCGGTCGTGGACATCTCGACCTCAACGGTCTGGTCGCTTCTGGCGCTCGGCATCGCCTATTTCATCTGCGGCATCAGCTTCGGGAGCCGGATGTACGTGGCCATGAGCATTCCGTTCGTTGCCATGTCGCTGTACATCTTCTTCAAAGTTTGGCAGCTCATGGCTAAGATCGCCGAGCTGGCGGCCGATACGTTAGAGATGGGACCTAACCTGGTACTCCGTCTGACGCAGGCAGCCTTGACCAGAAACTGGAAGAAGCTCGAGGAGATGATGGAGAAGCATGTCGACTCCTCGCAGCAGGCCATAAGCCTGGTCAACCAGGAACAGTGGGAAAAGACGCGGCAGCAAACCGCACTCAACGTCACCATGGCGTTGGTCCTGCTCTACTCGCTGTGCATCTTGTCGCCCTCCTGGCCGTTCCTCACGGCGGCGCTCCTGGTGCAGGGCATATCAGTCGGAGCATTGTGGATCCTGTGGCGCACGGCGAAATCCGATAATTCGTTCTTCAAGAACAACTTTTATCGGGTAGAGTATTTCGTGGCCAAGGCCAAAGAACGCGGCCTGTACCTGTACTACGGACTGGTGACTCTGATTGCGGTCTGTGTCGCTACCATCATTCTGGTGCCTGGCGCAGAAGGTCGGTTCGATGAGCTCTTGGCTGCGCTTTGCACGCTAGGACTCGGAACCGTAGAAGGTGCCACCAGCGCCATCCTCAAAGGCTTGGCCTGGCTCGTAGGCGCCATCTTGTCCGCAGGCGTGGTGATGGTGTTGTGGCCCAAGCGCAGCAATATGCTCACCTTCACTAACAAGCAAGGCATTCAAGTCACAGAGCCGGCGCGCGAGCCTTCATTTCCGCGCTTGCGCAAACTGCTCGCTTTCCCGTTCGCCTTGATTCTCCTGGCTTGCATCGCAGGATTCATCTGGGTGATGGTGCAAGGCGTGGTCGTCGAGGTTTCTGCCACCATGCTCTCCAAGTTCATTCCCCATGCCGAAGCCACTTCGGTTCCGGGCGTGAAGCTGACTTGGCCTACGGTGCCTGGAGCAACCGGCTATCACATCGAGCGGCGCGAGCTGCACCAAGCCAAGTACGTTCTACTTGCGGACGATGTAGGCAAGGAGCTTCTGTTTACCAGAGGCGTCACGGCCTACGAGGATCTGGCCAAGGTTGAACGCGGCAAGATGTATTTTTACCGCGTGATCGCCCTGGGCGCATTGACTGACGGCGGAGATATCACTTCCACCGAAACCAGTGTGCTCGTGCCTCAAGCCAGCAGCAGCGTCTCGAGTACGAACGTCGGTTCGGTCGACTCCAGCGCCACCACCGGCAAAAACGGGGTGGCAGGTTCTCCGGGCCATGGCGCGCGCGGCAAACACAGCGCGTGCAGCGGGAAATACTGCGGCAATTCAGGACTTGATGCTTATTGCCGCAGGCATCCTGACGTCTGTGACGGCACAGACAATGCAGACCCTGATCCGGGAACGGATTCCGAGTCCGCATCAGACTGATCTTTCTTTCGACCTCCTGGTAAGCAATCGTGCTGCCAGGAGGTTTTGTTTTATCTCCAGCATTGACAAGTAGTCCTTTTCGTGATAAAGCGGAAACGTACATTCACCTACAAGAAAGGCGGCAGCATGCTGAATAAATCCATTTTTTTCGCCATCAGCTTGGCGCTAGCCGGCTGCGGTCATGTGAGCCGGTACACGGACACCACGCCGACCCAAGTTCGCAGCTCGTTCGTAGACAATGGGCTGTGGACCACGGATACGCAAATGAGCGTAAAAAATACGCGTTCCGAATACGAAGCTTGTATGGATCGTTATCGCGGTTATGCAGGTGCGCAAGCAGAATGCGCTGACCGGATGGGGCTCGATCGTCCGGTGGGATCCAGATACGGCGCCTGGTATCCCTACACTCCGTACCCGTATGCTCCAGGCTATGGCAGGCCCTATGCGCCTGGCTACGGCTACGGCGCAGTACAGCCCTATGTGACGCCTCGATCCATGGTCTACGGCTGGTAAGTTTTTCAGCCAATTCGCCTCCAACCTCCGGAAAAACGCTCAACAGAGCATAAAATCCGGAGGTTTTCATTTTGGTTAAATTAATTCAGGCTCTACAAAGCAAATTTTATAATCAATTTAATGAGTCAACAAAGCCAAGATTTTTGTACTCATACACTTGACAAGAATGTCTTTTTGTGATATATTGTTTTGTTGAATTGGAATCCGGAATGATTCCGAAAACCAATGAAACAGCTTGAAAACCAAAGAGATAAACGGTAAAAACCGATACCTGGAGGAAAACATGAACAAGATTTTGTTGGTTTGTCTGGCGAGCGCTGCTCTCTCGGGCTGCGCCACGCGAGAAGATATCGTGACTGTGGACGATGCCAGTAGGCACGTCACGGACACGACCACGGTGGGCAAGTTCAATACCCACCACGAGATTCACGTGGACAACACCAAGCAGTATCAGGCTTGTCTGGCGCAGAACAGCACCAACATGGAGCCGAGCGCGGCCGATGCGTACTGCCGGTGCGTCACGTCCGGTGGGCAAGTAGTGCCCTCGCAGTATCCTCAAATCCCGCCAACCTGCATTCCCGCAGGCGGCGCGGTTCAGGGATACGGAATGTATCAGGGCTATGGTGGCATGGGATACGGAACGGCAATGGTGCCCGGACGTTTCCCCGGATATCCGGGTGGCGCTGTGGTGATCATGCCGGATACGACTCCGGCAGGTGTCATCATGACGCAGCAATCCAGCGGCGGCGGAGCCTACGTGGGATCATCAAACTCGACGTCTCGTAGCAGAGATGTCGAAGACCTGGCCAGGGCAACCAAGGCCAACCACGACGCGATCTGTCGGAGCAATCCGAAAGATTGCAGCTGTAAAAGTTCGTGCAAAGGAGGCAACTAATGTTTAGCTGACCTCCACATCAACTATGTTTCGACCTGCGGGTCAACACTGACCCTATCGGGTCGAAAGGCAGATCACCATGAAGTTGTTCAATGGTTTTGTAGTAGCGATCTCCATCTTCACTTCAGCCTGTGGTGCAGCGGTTCAAGTCAAGACTAGCCCCACAGATTGGAGGACAGCATATGATGCTGATCACGGCAGGTGTGATGCGCGACGCGCTCCGTCTCAGGATGCGTATGCTGCTTGTTTGGAAGAGCAGTTGGCTACGCGCCAAGAGATCGCGGCACGGATGCCGGCAATGAAGTCTGCGATTGCGAAACATGAGCTTTCGGCTCCGGTTCCGAGCGCGAGCTTCCCGGGGTTCTCTCCGGCGCCAGGTCCGGTCAGTCAGCCGCAGCCGCAGCCGCAGGTCTCAAGAAACTACACCTTCGTTCCAAATGCCGGCGGCGCGCAATGCGACGGCAACGAAGGAATCATCCTCCACGCCTCAAACTCGGCGACGGACGATTCGGCGGATGACTGGGTCGAGGTGCGGGCCAGCGGAAAGTTGGCGCCCTATCCTTGCGACGCACAAGACAAGTTGGTCCTGCGTGCGGTCAGACGGCACAACGGCACCGTGGAAACGGTGTGGTTGGTCCCTCCTCACACTGAGGACGTTCGCTTTGTCTTCCTTCCGGTCAATGGCGGCTTGGGACGCGTTACGGTGTATTTCGAGAGCTATCTGGACATTCCCTGCGCAGTCAGCGCCAATGGCCAGTCAGTATGCCTCCCGCTTCCAGCCGTGGGTCACATGGAACGAACCTTCAACGTCCCGCGAACCCTTGGGAATGCGCAAGACGTCACGCGGACGTACATGAAAAAGTACGGCCAGCGCTAACGATTCGAACCTTCAACCTTTGCCCCCGCATCAATCGCCACAAGCGAAAGATGCGGGGCTGTTTTTTTTATGCAAACGAAAACTCCCCCGAGGTGAGTCGGGGGAGTTTCCTCCTTTTAATGCTGCGTCGCCGCCAAGCATGGGAACGGCGACACGTGCATCTAGTCCCGTAAAATCCGACTTGCGTCGAACCACGTGACGTGGCCGGGAGTCACCAAGAATAGTGATAAGGGGATGAGGCCGAAAGGCCTAGTCCCGCTCGCCGGGCCACGTCTGGGACCGATAGTCCCAAGCGCGGCGCGACAAACAAAAAATCCCACCTGAAATCAGTCGTGGGAGAGTTCAATCCTGCATTCCATGTTTAATGGAACGTTCACCGATGCAGCCCGATTTGCGCCTGGCATGCCTATTTCTTCTCATGCCGCGCTTTCGCCGTCAAGAGCATGACGGTGGATAAGTGACCCGCTATGCGGGTCATCCCGGCGAACGCCGGGATCATTTTTAAATTTCCTGCGCTGGCTTGGCTTCTTCCTCCGGCCACAAACCGGATTGGTTCAGGGTTTGCTCAGCCAGATCTTCGGCCTCATCAATATCCAAACCCTGATCCAGGATCAGATGATTGATGATGGTGGCGCGGCATTCGTTCTTGGGTTTGGCGGCGCCGTGCTCATCCAGGCACATGGCGCGGAGTTCTTCCGGGTTGGACATATGCCCACAGAATATAGGGAATAGCAGCAAGACGCAATGCCGCATCCAGGTTGACAGTCAAGGGTTTATCTTGTAACTTGGAATTAAAGTTCCTTTCACAAATGTGCGATCATGCCACGGCAAAGGAGCATGAACATGGACAAAGAGGATAAGACGATTCGCCTTCCTGTCGACGGACAAACGCTATGGACGGCGATTGTCGAACCGAGTCTTGAGGGTTCGGGAGCATTTCCACCAAATCCGCAATTCTTAGAGACGGCGGATTCTGACCCGCCCTGCCCTGAAATTGAAGAGCTTATCAAAGTTTTCTCCACGCCCGTCGACCTCAACAAGCTCCCCGGCATTTGGCCGTGAGAAAGGAGTTGGCACATGATCGCGAAATTAGGCAGATATGTCCCGGGATGGGTTTGCGAGTACATGCTTCCTTTCTGGGTATTCATGGCGATGGGATGGTCTTATGTTGTTTTTAACTGGCCATCATCAATCTGGACTTGGCTAGGTTCTCCCATCATTGGCCTTCTTGGATTTGTGTTCATGCGACTACTGCTTTGGCATGAGAACGAAAGTAGATTGCGTCTCAAAAATTCCTTAAAGCTCACCGGGGCAGCATACGTCAACGCCGTGGTATCGGAATATATCGCAACTACGCCCATTCGGCCGATGGAGATCCAGGCGAGCCCAAAGGATCGTCGACGCGACAAAGACCGTTAAGTCTCGACTCCTCAACCGCCATCTTCCTTTACTTCAGAAACTCTGCAAGGAGTTTCTTATTTTAACTAAATCGAAACCACGGCCGTAAGGCCGTGGTATTTCATACGTTTCCTAATGGATAGAAGTGGCTAAAAAAATACTTACCGTCAGAAACCATAAGGTAGTGGTTATGACAAACAGCCTCTCAAACAGACCAAAGATATTCCGCAATGGTTTCCATAGGGTGATGACAACCATGGCGAGGGCCGGAGTGGCGATGGTCAAAAGCACTTTCAAGATGCTGTTGACTGTTTGCCAATCAGGTCTCGTCTGGAAAAATGGTGTGAGCTGGGCCATGATCGTATAGACGAGCCCCACGGATAAAATCGCAAAAATATAATGCAAGATGCCAGTTCGCGTAAGAGGTTTACCTTCCAGATCTTCTGTCAAGTAACTGAATTTTGTCACTTGCGTATTACGGCCAGATTCCAATAATCAATATTTTTGATACCAACGACAAAACCGCCCTTTCGGGCGGCTTTGTTGGTCACAATCGTTACCGCACAGATTTCGAATGCCTTGAGGCACACGGGTCTGCCGATACTAAATTGTCATGGCGGAGAGGGTGGGATTCGAACCCACGGTAACCTTACGGCTACACCAGATTTCGAGTCTGGCTCATTCGACCACTCTGACACCTCTCCATGCTCGGCATTGCCAGCTTGGTGCTGCGCTCGAACTTTCGGTCCGAGCTTGCGCTCCGCTGGCTGCCTGCGCTCCCCAAACTTCGTTTTGGGATCCCAGTTCAATGAATTCAAATGCGGGAACATCCTATCGCCAAACAGGCGTTGCGTCAACTATCAGCGCATGCGTCCAGAAGGTCAAAATTTTACAGGACTTTGGATGCTTTGAACGAATACAACTCAGCGGGACGGTGGGCACCTTTCATTTTTTTGCCCGGAACTTTCTTGAGTATATCGAGGTTGAAAACTTTTGTTCTGAAATTGCGTTTGTCAGACCCAACGCCCAGGATCACATCAAACACGGATTGTATCTCATGCAAAGTGAACTTGGAGGGGAGTAAGGACTGTACGAACTTGGTATGCCAAATTTTGGCGCGCAAATTTTCGAGCGCTTTGTTTACGATTTCATTGTGGTCATAGGCCAGCTTGGGCAGCGACCTGACGTCGACCCAGACTGCGCCATCTTTCAAGATGCTCTTGGTCGCCTGTTCTTCGGAAAGACAAGCCGTATAGGCCACAGAAACCACGCGGCCACGCGGGTCACGATTTATGGCACTGAACGTCGAGAGCTGCTCGATGTATCCGATATCCAATCCTGTCTTATTCCTGATGTGCCGAAACACCGAATCTTCGGCTGTTTCGTCTGGTGCTATCAAACCACCGGGCAATCCCTGCATATCATGGAAATATGGCGGTATGTTCACGGGGACTAGCAAAATCTTCAGTTTCTCATTCAGTATCGTGAAGATGACGCTGTCGGTCGCGATGATGGCGAATTTGAGTTCGGGTTTTCGCATATCAGGTGATGAGTATTTTATCTATGGCTGCGATCGCGGTGTCGAGTCGCTTCTCGGGTGAACCGGTGACGACCACGAAAGGTTTGTCGTATTGCTTGAGCTTTTCGATGAAGCGTTTGTGCATGGCGTGACGGATGTGCTCGCCGTCGCGCGTGCCGTCTTGCACGAATGGGATTTCGTCCCCGGTGACGATATAGAGATTATACATCCGATCCACGGCGTATGCATCCAGCTCGGGGAGCGGCTTGTTCAGATAGCGTTCGTGCCACACGCTCGTGGCGAACGGGTCAGTATCGCAGATCACTAAACCGTTGGAAGACTCGGCAAGCGCGTCCTCAAGTGCGGCTTGCTGCTTAGCGATGAACATAAACTCTGCACTGCGCCATTCAGCCTCTGCGCCGGACGTGAGCTTTCCTTCGCTGTATATCCGGCCGTATTCCGGGACCCAAGTTGTCTTATAATGTGAAGCTAAAGCCCGGGCAAGCGTGGTCGTGCCCGTGGATTCTGCACCTAGGACGCAGACGCGACGGGCGAAATGCGCGCGTATGCATGGTTCGAGGAAGCTGGCTGAAGCGAGCGGATCCTTGCGCACGATAGTCGCTGAAATCGGGATGAAGGTGCGATTCCTGTCCACCAGCACGTGCGTCGTTCCCATGAACGAGGCGTATGGATCGCCGTAGTCTTCCGAAGTGAAAACCGCATCAGGCACGAATCCCAGCACTTTCAGGGTGAACGCAGCCCAGCCGGCCGAGTCGTCGTCCGCAAGCTTGTTGTCCTCGATGGCTTTTACGTGCACGTCCGGATGGATTTTTTGCAGCCAGTCTGCGCGCTGATACCCGGAGATGGTCTCACTCGGTTTCCAGCACAGGATCACAGTCAGGTCTTCGCATTGGGCTTTGGCCGTGTCGATTAAAAATTTGTGTCCGCGATGCGGAGGATAAAACTTCCCGATCACCAGGCCGCGATTAAATTTGAACATAGCGTTCGTGGTTAACCGTCAGCGTCTTCTTGAGGGCCAATCTCCACTCGAAGACGCCGCGAAAGCACATGCAGAGGAAGATGAAGTACAGGAATGCGGTCAAATAAAGGTTCTTGTATCCGTACAGCGCGACATAGATCACATCCACGCTGATCCAGACAGGCCAGTTTTCCATGATTTTTTTGGTCAGGAGATATTGCGCGACCAAGCTCAAGACAGTAGTCAGCGCATCCCAAAACGGTGCTACGTCATTGATGTGGCGCAGGTAGATCGTCATAGGCCAGGTGCAGATGACGGTAATGATGGACAAGGCGACGATTGTTTTTGCATTGATGCGCTCGACTTTGAGTTGGGTTTTCTTTTCTCCGCCATACAGCCACCAATACCAGCCTAAGAAGCCGAGTATAATGTAGATGATTTGCAGACCGGAATCGGCGAACAGCCGTGAATGCAGGAATAGGACCAGGAAGAAGATGGAATTGATGATGCCGATGGGCCAATTCCAGATATTTTCTTTGACCGTGAGCCAGACGGTCCAACCGCCGCTGACGAACCCGAACATCTCCACCAGATCAAAGTCGATCCAGTGCTGCCAAGTGGACAAGAGCAATAAGACCGAAAGGATGAGGGCGAGCGTGTATAAGAGTTTTTTCATAAATGATGCTAAGTTTTAGTTAGTGTGAGTATATACACTAACTAAAATCGCGTCAAGTGCCTTGATTTATGCCTTGATATATACTGTTAGTCTTAACTGAATTCATGCCAAAGCCATTCCATCTTCCCATCTCACTCATATGCTTGGCCTTGCTGGCTGCGGGTTGCACTAAGCCATCAACGCCGGCGCAGACTTCGGTGCCCGTGGCCGTGCCAGCGGGTTGGCAGACCATTACGGACCAGGCTAAAGGCATCCGCGCCATCGTGCCGCAGTCGTTGCAATACAAAGGCTGTACTCAGCCCGTGAAGCTCGGGATGGTGGACGGGCAGTATATGCTGGGAGCCTATTTTGATCCGTGCAGCAAACATACGGGCTCAATCCAAGACGAAAGTTTCTCCGATGTTTTTTCCGGCTGGAGCATTATCGTGGATAAGGATGTGAAGTCGGCGGTCGATGCACAAGCAGCGGTCAGCCGCGACAGCAATGGGGATTGCAAATTGGAGTTCCAAGACTGGTCCAAGGATCAGTGGCGCATCGTGGAAGCGCGCCACGGAGTGAACCAGTGGGCGCCATCGCCGTGCGGTTTGCTCAACGACCAAGCCACGGTCCATGGTTTTTACGATGCCCAGCGCCACTCATTCGTGTATTGGCCGCAGACGCCCAAACAATTCTCCGTGGCTCAGGATGAGTACGTGGACGACCAGATCCAGATATTGCCTGCTGAATAGTTTAATAAGGTATAATGCTGCGTATATGAAAAATTCCATGCCATCATTCGTACTGGTTTGCGTCGCTTTGACGCTGCTCGGTGCAGGTTGTTCACGACAGGCCAGTAATGAGACATTGACGGCTAAGACCAGAAAGCTCATCGACAGCGGTAACGTCCAACTAAGCTCGGGTACACCCCAGACGGCCATGGATGATTTTAACCAGGCCATCAAACTTGATCCCAAGCTGGCTGAAGCATATTTGGATCGGGCTATGGCGTATGAGGAATTGAAGAATACCGACGCGGCGCTTAAGGATTACGCGCAGGCTATCCAGTTGTCGCCCGAATATAGCCAAGCGTATTTCCAAAGGGCTAACGTCGAGCTGACGGTTTCCGGGGATAATGGCGCCAACCACGCCAAAGCTCTCGCTGATTACAACAAGGCCATCGAGTTAAGTCCGAAAAATGCGGGTTACTATTTGTGGCGCGGTATGGCTAAGGCAGGGATAGCGGATTACAAAGGCGCACTGGCTGATTATGATCAGGCTGAAAAGTTAGGTTTGAAGGATTCGATGATGCTGCTCAACAATCGAGAAGAGACTGAGCGATTACTTGGTCTTACGGACGCCGCCCAAATAGATAAGGCGGCTTATGAAAAACTTAACCAGGACGAAAATAATCAAATCAAAGGCGCGAACAACATCAAGTGAAACCAAAAAGCCTCCGGTGTTCACCGGGGGCTTTTGAATTAGAGCGCGTTCAGCGCGGCGGCTGTTTTGGGACCGACTTGTCCGGCGCCCGGCGAAGTCGCCGAGTCTATGATGTTGCGCACCAGCTGGAATTTGATGACTAATTTTTTCGTGGCCGGACCGAAGTAGCCAGTGACATGAGAGGCGTCGAGCGGTAAGCCGAAATATTGCGCCAGCACTTTTTGCAGGGCGCTGATTGCAGCGCCGCTCATTCCGGGCACCAGATTTTTTTGTACGGTTACTTTAGCGCTGGTTTTGACGGCAGTCTTTTTCGCCGTAGTCGTGACGGCAGCTATCTTTTTGGTGGCCTGGGTGGTCGGGGTTTTTCTCGCCAGCGCCAGAAAAGCGTCGCGAGCGCGCGTCACGGTCTTGTCGTACGAATGCACGGCCGAAGCCGAACCGTAGGATCCATAGCCGCAATACGGTTGTTCCAAAGCGGACCAGGCCGTATCCAATCCCTGGCGGTATGCGGCGATAGCGCTGACAAGCGCCGTGCTGCTGGCATAAGGCGCGATGTCCTTGGCTAGTTGGGCTTGAGCGCTGGCCTCAAGAGCCTTGGTCGCAGCGGTCACGCAGTGCGTAGTCGGTGTAGTCGTGGTCGCAGCGGCTGCTGCGGCTTGCATATGACAAGGA